>JANWLE010000011.1 GCA_025451035.1 Solirubrobacteraceae bacterium | reverse complement strand
CATCGCGCGCCACACCGCTGAGGGCTATGCCTTTCAGCAGCGCGCGATGGCGGCCGGGTTCCGCGCGGCGGTGCGCGAGCGCGACGAGCCGTTCGGCGACCACGGCGCTTCGACGTTCAAGGGCTAGGCTGCAGGTGCGTCGGGTCATGGAGTTCCGCGTAACCAGGTGGTCACGGCAAGAGGGAAGATAGGCTCCGGCGCGAGCCTCGCGCTCGGCGTCTGTGTTCGCGCTCACAACAGCCCTACTGCTGTGCCTGCTCGGTTTCAGCGTCGGCGTGTTCGGCACGCTCGTCGGCGCCGGTGGAGGATTCATCCTCACGCCGATTCTGCTGTTGCTCTATCCGCGCAGCTCGCCTGGCCTGCTCACAGCGATCAGCCTCGTCGTCGTCTTCTTCAACGCCGCCTCGGGCACGCTCGCCTATTCACGCCAGCGCCGGATCGACTACCGCTCGGGCGTCGTCTTCGCGGTCGCGACTCTGCCGGGGTCTGTCTTGGGGGCGCTCCTCGCGGACCGCGTATCGCGGCCGACGTTCGACGTGATCATGGGGCTCGCCCTCACCGCGCTTGCGGTTTGGCTGATCCGGGGGCGCGGCGAGCCCGGGCCCGGCGTTGAGGGCGTCGGCTCGCCGCGCGAGCTCATCGACACGCAGGGAACTGTCTACGGCTACCGCGCCCGTGTGCGGGTAGGCGCGGCACTGAGCGTCGGCGTCGGCTTCGCGTCGAGCTTCCTCGGAATCGGCGGAGGAGTGGCACACGTTCCGCTGCTGGTGGGTGTCCTCGGCTTCCCCACGCACATCGCCACGGCCACGTCGCACTTCGTACTTGCGTTCATGGCTCTCGTCGCGACGATCACACACGTGCTGTCCGGCAGCTTCCATCACGGCGAGGGCCTGCTGCGCTCGGCGGAGCTATCGCTGGGGGTCGTCTTCGGGGCGCAGCTCGGCGCGCACCTTTCGCGGCGCCTCAGCGGGCTTCACATACAGCGGCTGCTCGCCTTCGGGCTGCTGGCGCTCGGTGGGCGTTTGATTCTCAGCGTCGTGCTGTGAGCGCCAGCGAGCCGGGTAGGCTAGGGCCGGCCGACACTCATGGAGCTAGAGGATGCCATCCGCACACGTCGCACCCACAAGGCTTTCGGACCCGAGCCGATAGAGCCCGCTGTCCTTGACGAGCTGTTCGAGCTCGCGCGCTGGGCGCCCAACCATCATCTCACTAACCCCTGGCGCTTTCGCGTGATCGGGGCACGAACACGAGGGCGTCTGAAGCTACTTGCGGACGCGGCCAAGCCAGGGTCCGCCGCCAAGCTCGACCGTGCGCCGACCCTGGTGCTCGCGAGTGCCTGCCTCACCGGCGAGCCGCAGCAGGATCGCGAGGATGTGCTCGCCAGCGCCGTCGCCGCCTACATCATTCTGCTGGCGGCGCACGCCCGTGGTCTCGCCGGCTACTGGCGCACACTCGGGCTGCTCGAGCAGCCGCCCGCCAGGGCGCTGCTCGGTGTCGATAGGCACGAGCGGGTTCTTGGGCTGCTGCACATCGGTCATCCGCGTCAGAGCCAGCGTGTGCCGCAGCGGGCTCCGCTCAACGAGATCGTCACCTACCTCGACTGAAGCCGCCCGGCGCCGGAGATGAGCGCTCGTGGCCCCAGAGAGCGCCAGACATACACTCTCGGCTGTGAGCACCAAGGCGCTACGAGAAGAGGCGGCCCGCCTGACTGGGCAGTTTCAACAGGCGCGGCGCGACCCTGAGCTCGTGATCCTGGAGGGGTTCCACGCACTGAAGCACGCGCTTCGTTTCGATGCGCGCATCGACGCGGTTGTGAGCTGGGACGCCGAGGAGCTCGCGCGTCTGAGCGAGGGCTTCGCCCCCGACATAAGCGAGGTGATTGCCGCGCGAGCGCAGATTGTTTCGCGCAAGGTGTTCAGGCAGCTGGGTCCGTATGAGCCGCACACCGGCGTGGTCAGCATCGCCCACCGCTCGCATGTGGACCCACGCAAGCTGCTCGCGGAGAGGGGCGGCGCTCCACTGATACTGCTCGAGGACCCCCGGCACCGCGGCAACCTGGGAGCGGTTATCCGTGTCGCCGCCGCCGCGCGCGCGACGGGCGTGCTCACCACCGGGATCCACGACCCTTGGGATCCAGTCGCCGTGAGGGGCTCCGCCGGTCTTCACTTCGCTCTGCCGGTAGCTCACCTGGAGCGGCTGCCTGAGCTGGATCGTCCGCTGCTGGCGCTCGATCCCGATGGAGAGCCGATCAGACCCCGAATGGTGCCAGCGGATGCGCTGCTGGCCTTCGGCTCGGAGCGCCACGGCCTCAGCTCCTCGCTGCTCGAGCGAGCCGACGCGCGCATCAGCCTGCCGATGCGCGCGGGGGTCTCGAGCCTCAATCTGGCCACCTCGGTCGCGGCCGTTCTCTACAGCTTGCAGCTGTGCGGAGGGTGAGCCGCTTTTCGCGCGGTCAGCTCGAGGGCGTCGCTCGCCCAGGCATGTGTGGCGCTAGCTCGCGGCGAGCGATGCTCAGCTTGTGAACCTCGTCGGGACCGTCCGCGAGCCGCAACGTACGAAGGTGGGCGTAGGCCGCAGCCAGCGGGAAGTCGCCGGAGACGCCCCCGCCTCCATGAACCTGGATCGCGCGGTCGATGACCTTCAATGCGATATTCGGCGCGGCGATCTTGATCGCGGAGATCTCCATCCGAGCCTCGCGATTGCCGACGGTGTCCATCAGCCAGGCCGCCTTGAGCGTCAGCAGGCGCGCCATCTCGATCTCCACGCGCGACTCGGCGATCCAGTCCTGCACGTTGGCCCGTGAGGCGATCGGCTGGCCGAAGGTCGTGCGTGTTGCCGCCCTTCGACACATTGCTTGCAGGGCCCGCTCTGCGGCGCCGATCGAGCGCATGCAGTGGTGAATGCGACCGGGGCCGAGACGGGCCTGCGCGATCATGAAGCCGTCGCCCTCGCCGGCGATCAAGTTGCTGGCGGGCACGCGCACGCCCTCGAAGGTGATTTCGGCGTGACCCTCCTGGTCTGTGTAGCCGAACACCGGCAGGTTGCGAACGACCGTCACGCCGGGTGTCTCGAGCGGAACGAGGATCATGCTCTGCTGGCGGTGGCGGGGCGCGGAGGGGTCTGTCTTGCCCATCACGATCATGATTCGGCAGTGGGGGTGCATCGCGCCAGAGATCCACCACTTGCGGCCGTCCAGCATGTACTCGTCGCCGTCGCGCTGAATCGACAGCGAGATGTTCGTCGCGTCAGAGGAGGCGACATCCGGCTCGGTCATCGCGAAGGAGGAACGGATCTCGCCCTCCAGGAGCGGCGCGAGCCAACGCTCCTTCTGCTCGGGCGTGGCGAACTGGTGGAGCACCTCCATGTTGCCCGTGTCTGGCGCCGAACAGTTGCACGCCTCCGAGGCGATGTGGCTGCGTCCGAGGATCTCCGCGAGCGGGGCGTACTCGCTGTTGCTCAGGCCCGCTCCGTACTCGGGGTCGGGCAGGAACATGTTCCACAGGCCGAGTTCCCTGGCATGGGCCTTGAGCTCCTCCATGATCGCCGGCTGGTGGTGCGGATCCCCGGACTCGCGCAGCTGCCGCTCGTAAATGGGCTCGGCGGGATACACGTGCTCCTCCATGAAAGCGGTCAGTCGCCCCATGAACTGGGCGCAGCGCTCGCTGGGTTTGAAATCCATCCTCGGTGCCTCCCGTGCCGATGTCCAACAGTGGCTTTGCCGGGGACGCTACTGGCTTGCGCCCAGAGCCGCAGGCAGGCCCGGCGGGTGAGCCCAGTGGATGGGGCCTGGCTGGTCGAGCGCACGCTCGCTGCCGGGTTGGCACCCAGCGAGTATTCTGGAGCCCGGAGCGCGGGCCGCAGCGTGGATCTTCCAGAGTCTCGCGCTGGCCCTGCGCGAGCGCTCCGAGACATACGCAAAGCGCCCGCGGCTCGGCAGCTTGGGGGGACTGGTGTATCGGTAACACGGCGGTCTCCAAAACCGCAACGCGAGGTTCGACTCCTCGGTCCCCCGTCCGCGCTTTAGCCGTCATCCCTAGCGAGGCTCGCGGCCTACAGGGCTCGTGCTGCGTCGGTTGGGTCGGCGGCGCTCCCGAGGGTAGGGTGCTGTGTGTGGCGGAAGCGAGCTCAGCATCGGTGAAGCGCTTGACGCTCATCGCATGCATCCTGGGCTCGGGTATCGCGCTGCTCGACAGCACCGTTGTCAATGTCGCGCTGCCGACGATACAGCGTGATCTGGGCGGAGGTCTGGCGGCGCAACAATGGGTGGTCAACGCTTACCTGTTGACGCTCGGCTCGCTGATCCTGATCGGAGGCTCGCTTGGCGACCTGTTCGGCGAGCGGCGGATCTTCGCGCTCGGGGTTGGGGGTTTCGGCGCCGCGTCGCTACTGTGCGCGCTGGCGCCGACGATTGGGGCGCTGATCGCGGCCCGTGCGCTTCAGGGGGTGGCCAGCGCTCTGCTTACCCCGAGCGCGTTGGCGGTGATCGTCTCCACGTTCCCCCAGGCCGAGCGAGCGCCGGCGATCGGCAGCTGGACGGCGTGGGGCGGGATAGCAATGGTGCTCGGACCGCTCATCGGCGGGGAGCTGCTGGCGATTACCTCGTGGCGCTCGATCTTCCTTATCAATCTGCCGCTGGTGATCGTCTGCGTGACGCTGATTCTGGCGGTGATCCCGCGCCGGGAGCGCTCACGTGAGCGGACTGCGGCCCGCAGCATCGATTATCCAGCTGCGCTGCTTTGCTCGCTGGGCCTTGGCGGTCCGGTGTTCGCCCTCATCGAGCAGCCGCGGTTGGGGTGGTCAAGCCCCGCCGTGGTCGCTCCGCTGATCGTCGGCGCGGTTCTGCTGGCGTGTTTCGTGCTGTATGAGTCTCGCGCGCGCGACCCGATGTTGCCGCTTGCGCTGTTCCGCAGGCGCAACTTCTCGGCGGGCAATCTGGAGACGCTATCGATGTACGCGGGCCTGTCGACGCTGTTCTTTTTTCTCGTGCTGTTCCTACAGCAGGTCGGGGGCTACACACCGCTGCAGAGTGGTATCGCGATTCTGCCGACGACGCTTGTGATGTTCACGCTCTCCAGGCGTTTCGGAGCATTGGCTGACCGTCATGGGCCGCGCCTCTTCATGGGCGCGGGGCCGCTCATAGCTGCCTGTGGACTGCTGCTCTTCCAGCGCGTGGGCGTCCACGTCGACTACGTCTCTGAGGTATTGCCTGCGCTGGTCGTCTTTTCGCTGGGGCTGTCCATGACTGTCGCGCCGCTCACCGCGGCGGTGCTGGCTGGCGTGGAGATCAACCAGGCCGGTATTGCCTCGGCTGTCAACAACGCGATCGCGCGCGTCGCCGGCCTGCTCGGCACCGCCGCCGTCGGCGCGGTGGTGGCGGCGTCCTTTGCCGCGCATCTCGACAGCCGGCTCTCCGGCAGGGCTCTTGGACCGCCCGCCAAGATTGCGGTGGCGCAAGCGAGGAAGCTGGCGATAGGGCGCCCCGACACCAACGGCTTGCCACCCGCGCAGGCGCGCACAGTCACTGCCGCCGCCGAACATGCGGCAGTCGCTAGCTTTCATCTGGGGCTTGGCATCGCCGCACTGCTAGTCGCGTTGGGTGGCGTGGCAGGCGTGCTGGGAGTGCGCAATCCCAAGCGGGTTGTGCGCGCGCGGGAGTGCGAGGGCGGTCAGTTGATCGGGGCGGCGCTGGACGCTGCCGGCTGTCACGAGGACGCTCGCTTGGCACGGGCGCAAACGTCAGTTAACTGACGTTTGCGCCCGTCTGCATGGCTGCCTCGGCCCTCCGCGCTGCCGCGGCCGGCTAGCGTCGCTGCGGCTGGTTGGGCGGTCCCGCTTGCTGCGCGGCCGCGTCGGTTGTCTCGGCCTCGGCTATTTGCTTCACGATGCCGCTGTGCCCGATCGCCGCGACATGCTGTGGAATCTCGATGGTCGGGTCGATGCGCGCCGCGGCCAGCATCGCGGCGACGAGCGCCTCGGCGAGTATCTCGACGAGGGCCTGCGAGGACACCTCACGCCGTTCCAGCCAGTCCAGGCCGGCCGCGTCGACCGCGCCGAGCCAGGCGCGCGCGGTGACGCGCGCGAGCGCTGAGCCTCCGCCGGCACCCGGCATGCCGGCGAGCACGCGTTCGGCGAACGCCTGGTGGTTGCGCTCGACGATCTGCGCGACCTCCTCGTCGGCGGGGGCCACGCGGCGCAGCGCGGCGTGGGCGTCCGGGTCCTGTTCGAGGCTCTCGAAGAAGCGTTCCAGCCCGACCCGCAGCTGCTCGGTTGGCGCGAGCGCCTGATCTGGCTGCAGGGCATGCAGCCGCTCGAACGCGTGGGCGATCGTCGCGACGTAGTAGTCGCGCTTGCCCCGGAAGTAGTGGTAGAGGAGCCCTCGCGAGACGCCGCACGCCTCGGCGATCTCATCGATCGAGACCTCCTCCCAAGAGCGTTGGGCAAACAACGGTATGCCTGCCTCAAGCAACTGCTCGCGGCGTACATCGACCGTCATGCGTGTGCGAGGAGGCGCCACGGTGGCGCAGTCTAGGGCCGATCGTGAGGCAAGGGAGCGCTGGACAGCACTGTTATACTTTGATTCAATAGCAATGTCGGTTGTCTTTTAGCTGAGGGAGGCGCCGTGCCTGTCGCAGAGTCAATTCAAGCGCAGCCAGAGGCAGCCGAGGCGGGCTCTGGCGCAGTGCAGCTGGTTGGCGAGGCCGCGCCCTCGGCGGCTGGCCCGGCGCCAGAGGATGGCTCGGCTGAGCGCCTGCCGCCGGGGATAGAGCTCCCTCGCTCGCTGCAGACGCTGCGTTTCAGCTTCCGTCAGATCGAGCTCATGTTCCGGGCACGGCGCATGTACGGGGATGTGTTTCGCTTCCGCGGGATGATCGACGACGAGGTCGTGGTGATCACCAGCCACCCCGACCACGTCCGCTCTCTGTTCACCGCCAAGCCAGAGCAGGCCCCGTCCCTAACCGGCGAGTCGCCCTTGCGGCCGATCGTCGGGCCCAACTCCGTGCTGACGCTGATCGGCCCGCCGCACATGCGCCAGCGCAAGCTGCTGCTGCCGCCGTTCCACGGCGAGGCGGTCAGGCGCTATACGGAGATGATCGCCGAGGCCGCCGAGCGCGAGATCGAGCGCTGGCCGCTGGGCGAACCGTTCCCGCTCGCCCCGGCGATGCAGAAGATCACGCTGGACGTGATCATGTCCGGGATCTTCGGTGTCGAGGGAGCGCCGCCCAAGGGCACGCCAGAGCGCGGCTTGCGGGACGCCATCCGCTTCGCGGTGAACCTCTCGACCAAGCAGATCGCGCAGGTCTTCGAACTCTTCAACATCGGCCGTGAGGAGCCTGTCGGGCCGATCAAGCGGATGGTCGCGCACCTGGACGAGCATGTGTACGCCGTCATCGCTGCGCGCCGTGCAGGCTCAGACACTGGCACGCGCACGGACATCCTCTCGCTGCTGCTGGCGGCCCGCGACGAGGAGGGCCAGCCGATGACCGACGAAGAGCTGCGCGACGAGCTCTTGACCCTCGTCCTAGCCGGTCATGAGACGACGGCCAACTCGCTGGCATGGGCCTTCGAGCGGCTGCTGCGCACCCCGCATGCCTACGACCGGCTGCGTCAGGAGGTCCGCTCTTGCGGCGAGTGGGAGGCAGCGGAGGCGCCGTACGTCGAGGCCACGATCCACGAGGCGATGCGCTCGCGGCCGGTGATACCGATCATTGGCCGCCGTGTCACGGTTCCCTGGCAGATGGGGCAGTGGCGTCTGCCCGCCGGCACTTCGGTGCTGATGAGCATCCTCTTGCTCCACCATCGCGAGGACGTCTATCCGGATCCGTTCGCGTTCCGTCCGGAGCGCTTCCTCGGCGTCAAGCCGGGGACCTACACGTGGATACCGTTTGGCGGCGGCATTCGGCGCTGCCTGGGCGCGACGCTGGCGATGGCCGAGCAACGTGTCGTCTTGAGCGCAATCGCACGGCGGACAGACATGGTTGCGCCTGACTCCGCGCCGGAGCGCGCCCGTCACCGCAACGTGACGATGATCCCCCAGCACGGTGCCCGCGTAGTGCTGGCCGCCCGCCGCTAGCAGCCGATACGGCCGACTAGACAGGTGTAAGAAGGTCTTTCAAAATGGAGGGTTGTCGAGGACGGTCTTGAATCTTTGGGGTGTGTCCCCGAGGATTGGAGGCGGTGGAGGTGCCCTCAAGGTTCGAGATCACTGACGAGCTGTGGCAGGAGGT
>JANWLE010000010.1 GCA_025451035.1 Solirubrobacteraceae bacterium | reverse complement strand
TGTGCAAGCCGGGGTCGATCACCCCGCACACCAAGTTCAAGTCCGAGGTCTACGTGCTCAAGAAGGAGGAGGGTGGCCGTCACACCCCCTTCTTCACCGGCTACAGGCCACAGTTCTACTTCCGCACAACAGACGTCACCGGCGTGGCCAAGCTGCCCGAGGGCGTCGAGATGGTCATGCCGGGCGACAATGTCCAGATGGAGATCGAGCTGATCCAGCCGATCGCCATGGACCAAGGTCTGCGATTCGCCATCCGAGAGGGCGGTCGCACGGTCGGCTCGGGCGTGGTCAGCGAGATCATCGAGTAGTACCAAGGGGGCGTTCCCCGGAGGACCACCGGGGAGCCCCTTTTTGTAGTCCGATACGAATACGGCCCCGCCGCGGCGTGGGATCGAGGGGGCGGATTCCCCGTGAGTCCGCCCTTTCTCTCGCCGCCCGAGGACATCCCCGCGCCCCGCTGCCCGGGGAGCAGAGAAGTGAGTCAAACAGGCAGCACAGACGTCACGCAGGAACAACAGCAGAGGACCACTAGCAGAGAGCTCTTATGGCAGCCGCCAACCAAAACAAGATCCGTATCCGCCTGAAGGCGTACGACACATCCGCGATCGAGTCCGCGGCGAAGGAGATCGTGGACACCGCGACCCGGACCGGCGCGACCGTATCCGGGCCTGTGCCGCTGCCCACCGAGAAGAACGTGTACTGCGTGATCCGCTCGCCCTTCAAGGACAAGGACTCGCGCGAGCACTTCGAGATCCGCACGCACAAGCGCCTGATCGACATCCACCAGCCGACACCGAAGACGGTCGACTCGCTACAGCGCCTGGACCACCTCCCGGCTGGCGTCGACATCGAGATCCGTCTCGCCTCCTAGCCGTAAGCGATGCCCGCGATTCTCGCCAAGAAGCTCGGTATGACCCAGGTCTTCCAGGAGGACGGCACGGTCGCGCGCGTGACTGTGCTGCAGGCCGGGCCCTGTCCCGTGACAGCGGTTCGCACGACCGAGCGCGACGGCTATGAGGCCGTGCAGCTCGCGTACGGAGCCAGCAAGGAGAAGCACCTCACCCGCGCGGAGCTCGGCCACCTCAAGAAGGCCGACGCACCGCCGATGAAGCACCTCGTCGAGTTCCGCGACGAGCTCCCGGGCGTCGAGCTCGGCGAGTCGGTCACGGTCGAGTCGTTCGAGGTCGGCACACGAGTGAAGATCTCCGGCGTCTCCAAGGGCAAGGGCTTCCAGGGCACGATCAAGCGCCACAACTTCAGCAGCGGTCCGAAGTCTCACGGTTCGCACAACGTGCGAGCGCCCGGCTCGATCGGGGCGTCGGCGTGGCCGGCCCGTGTCGCCAAGGGAATCCGCGGCCCCGGGCAGATGGGCAACAAGCGCGTCACCCAGCCAGGCCTTGAGATCGTCTCGCTTGACGTGAAGGAGAACCTGATGCTCGTGCGCGGATCTGTCCCCGGGCCGCGAGGAAGCTTCGTGGAGGTGCGCAGCGATGGCTGAGGCGCCGATGCTCGGAGCTGCCAAGAAGGTCAAGCTCGACGAGGGCGTCTTCGCGACGCCGTTCAAGAGACCGCTCGTGCACGAGAGCGTGCGCGCCGAGCAGGCGGCCCGCCGGCGCGGCACCGCCGCCACCAAGACGCGTGGCATGGTCTCCGGCGGCGGCTCCAAGCCATGGCGCCAGAAGGGCACCGGCCGCGCGCGCGCCGGCTCCTCGCGCTCGCCTGTGTGGACCGGGGGAGGCGTCGTGTTCGGCCCCCACCCGCGCTCCTACACCTTCAAGGTCAACCGCAAGGAGCGTCGCGCCGCGCTACGCAGCGCGCTATCGCTGCACGCCGAGCGTGGCTCGATCGCCGTGCTGGACGCAACCGCCTTCGGCGCCCCCGCCACCAAGCAGGCCGCGGAGCTGCTCGCAAAGTGGGATCAGCCGCAGCCGACGCTCCTCGTGCTAGACGCCGCCGAGCGCGACGCGGCGCTGTCGTTTCGCAACATCATGCGGGTGGCGGTGCTCACGCACGAGAATGTCGGCGTCGTCGACATCGTCGGGGCTGCCTCGCTGCTCGTGTCCTCCGCCGCTTTGGAGGCGCTCTGCGCACGCGCAAAGGGCGGCGCACGTGACGCCGCGAGCACCGCCGAGCCCAAGCAGTCCGCGAAGGCCAAGGCCGCAGACGGCGAGCAGCCGCAGCCCGAGGAGGTGGCTGACTGATGGATCACTCTCAGGTCATCATCCGGCCCGTCGTCTCGGAGAAGAGCTATGTGCTGTCAGCGGCGCACAAGTACACCTTCCGTGTGCACCCGGACGCTCACAAGACGCAGATCCGCCAGGCGATCGAGTCGCTGTTCGACGTGCACGTCGTCGAGGTGCGCACAGTCAACGTGAAGTCAAAGCCCAAGCGCCGCGGCGTCTCTCGCGGCCGCACTCGCAGCTGGAAGAAGGCGATCGTGCAGGTGCGTGAGGGCCAGAGCATCCCAATCTTCCAGGGACTCGAGGGAGCCGATAGCTGATGCCGATACGCAAGCCCAAACCCACAAGCCCCGGGATGCGCTTCGTGTCCTACCCCGACTTCGCCGAGATCACCAAGGACAAGCCTGAGAAGACACTCGTCGAAGGGATCAAGAAGAGCGGCGGACGCAACTCCTACGGACGCAAGACCTCCCGTCACCGCGGCGGCGGCGCCAAGCGCGCCTACCGCAAGATCGACTTCAAGCGCCGCAAGGACGGCGTGCCGGCGAAGGTCGCGGCGATCGAGTACGACCCCAACCGCTCCGCCTACATAGCCCTTTTGCACTACGTCGACGGCGTCAAGAGCTACATACTTGCGCCCGCGCGCCTGACTGTCGGCATGACTGTGGCCTCCGGCGAGGGCGCTGACATCGCTGTCGGCAACTGCATGGAGCTCGCCCGCATGCCCGTCGGCACCGTTGTGCACAACGTAGAGCTGCAGCCCGGCCGCGGCGGACAGATGGCGCGTTCCGCGGGCTCCTCGGTGCAACTGATGGCCAAGGACGGCGACATGGCGACCCTGCGCCTGCCCTCGGGCGAGATGCGCATGGTGCGCGCCGAGTGCCGCGCCACTGTCGGCGTGATCGGCAACGCCGAGCACCAGAACGTGAAGGTCGGCAAGGCCGGGCGCAAGCGTCACATGGGCGTGCGCCCGCAGACCCGCGGAGTCGCCATGAACCCGGTCGACCACCCGCATGGCGGCGGTGAGGGCTCCACCACCGCCGGTCGCCACCCCGTCACTCCTTGGGGCGTGCCCACGCTCGGCTACCGCACCCGTAAGAAGAACAAGGGTTCCGACAAGTACATAGTGCGCGGCCGCCGCCGCGGGAAGGGCAGGAGCCGATGAGCCGCTCTAGCAAGAAGGGTCCATGGGTGCAGGAGCGTCTGATGAAGCGTGTCGAAGCTCTGAACGCCTCCAACAGCAAGCAGATGCTTAGGACCTGGTCGCGCGCCTCGACGATCTTCCCCGACATGGTCGGTCACACGATCGCCGTGCACGACGGCAAGAAGCACGTCCCCGTGTTCGTCAGCGAGTCGATGGTCGGCCACAAGCTCGGCGAGTTCGCTCCCACCCGCCACTTCCGTGGCCATGCCGGCTCGGGGAAGGTGAGATGACACCCGAGGAGAAGCCCACCGACGAGCAGGCTCCGAAGGAGGAGGAGGCGAAGGCAAAGCCCGCCGCCGCAAAGAAGCCTGCCGCCAAGAGCTCCGCCGCTGCCAAGCCCGCGGCCGCCAAGAAGGCCGCGGAGAAGACGCCGGCAGCCAAGGCCGATAAGCCGGTGGAGGAGAAGAAGGCCACGCGTGCGCCCAAGCCCGCGGCGGCCAGGGCTGGCTCCGGCGAGGATAGCGCCGCGAAGAAGGCGAGCGAGGCCAAGGCCCCAGCCGAGAAGCCAGCGGGCAAGGCGCCCGTCGAGGAGAAGCCCGCCGAGCAGGCCAAGCCAGCCCCAGAGGCCAAGTCCAAGCGCGTAGCCTCGCCGCGGCCGATGGTCGTTCGCGCGCAGGCCCGTTACGTACGCACCTCGGCGCGCAAGGCGCGCATGGTGTGCGGGCACATACGAGGCAAGTCCGTTGCGGATGCACGCGCTATCCTCGCCTTCACGCCTCGTGGTGTCGCACGCGACTGGAGCAAGCTGCTCGAGTCGGCGATCGCCAATGCGGAGAACAACCACGAACTGCTTCAGGACGACCTCTACGTGCGCGAGGCCTACGCGGACGAAGGGCCGACGATCAAGCGTTTCAGGCCACGGGCGCGCGGTAGCGCGAGCCCGATCCTAAAGCGCACAAGCCACCTCACGCTCACGCTCACGCCCAAACCATAAACGCCGCACTACACAGGAACTTCAAGAAAGAAAATGGGACAGAAGGTTCATCCAGAGGCAATGCGCGTGGGCTACATCCACGACTGGAAGTCCAACTGGTTCACCGAGCGCAATTTCGCCGACTATCTCGCGGAGGACATCAAGATCCGCAAGCACATCACCGGCAAGCTCGCGCACGCAGGCCTGTCGGAGATCACGATCCGTAAGGACGCGGCTGAACTCGAGGTCAACATTCACACGGCTCGCCCAGGGATCGTGATCGGCAAGTCCGGCACCGAAGTGGACGCGCTGCGCCGTGACCTGCACCGTCTGACCAAGAAGCAGATCAAGGTCAACATTCTCGAGATCAAGCGCCCGGAGCTAGACGCCAAGCTGGTCGCGCAGTCGATCGCCGAACAGCTGCAGAACCGCGTCGCGTTCCGCCGCGCGATGAAGCGCGCTTTGACAAGCGCGATGCGCTCGGGCGCCAAGGGCGTGAAGGTGCAGGTCTCAGGCCGTCTGGGCGGCGCAGAGATGGCGCGCACCGAAAGCTACTCCGACGGGCGCGTTCCGCTGCACACGATGCGCGCGGACATCGACTACGGCTTCTACGAGGCGCGCACGACGTTCGGGCGCATCGGCGTGAAGTGCTGGGTCAACAAGGGCGAGATCATGCCCGAGGGCTACACGGGCGCTGACCTCACAGATATGAGCGCTCCCCCGCCGATGAGTTCCGATCGCGACGGTCGCTCCGGCGGCGGACGCGACTCGCGCGACGGCCGCGGCCGTGGCCGCGGCGGACCGGGTGGCGGTCGTGGCGGTCCCGGCGGTGGCGGTCGTGGCGGTCCCGGCGGTGGCGGTCGCGGCGGTCCCGGTGGGGGCGGTCGCGGCGGCTCCGGTGGAGGTCGTGGGCCCAGTGGTGGCCGTGGAGAGCGCGGCGGCGGCAGCCCGGAGGTCACCCGCTGATGCTCTCGCCAAAGCGCGTCAAGCACCGCAAGCAGCACCGCGGCCGTCGCCGGGGTCTCTCGCGTGGGCAGATCAAGGTCCAGTTCGGCGAGTACGGGCTGAAGTCGCTCGAGGAGGGTTGGCTCACCAACCGCCAGATCGAGGCTGCCCGTATCGCGATGACCCGCAAGATCAAGCGTGGCGGCAAGGTGTGGATCAACGTCTTCCCGGACAAGCCGATCACCAAGAAGCCAGCCGAGACCCGCATGGGCTCCGGCAAGGGCTCACCCGAAGGATGGGTCGCTGTCGTCAAGCCCGGGCGCGTGATGTTTGAGCTCGCCGGGGTGCCCGAGCCGCTGGCTCGCGAAGCGATCCGGCTGGCCGCCCACAAGCTCCCGGTCAAGTCCAAGTTCGTGCTGCGGGAGGACTGATGAAGGCCAAGGAGCTCAGGGACATGACGGACAACCAGCTGGCCGAGCAGATAGCGAAGCTGCGCAAGGACCTGCTCGGGCTGCGGTTCGCGAACGCCACGGGGGAGCTTGAGAACACCGCCGGCCTGGGGCACACCAAGCGTGATCTGGCGCGCGCGGTCACGGTCGCGCATGAGCGCTCGCTCGCGACCGCTCACGCCGATAACGGACACGAGTAGACGAAACGGACGACATGGCTGACGAGACAGAGAACGAGACCCCCGAGACGCCCGAGACCGAGGCGGCCGGACCCCCCGAGGAGCAGGCCCCGCAGGTTGAGGCCGCCGAGGCTGAGGCGCAGGAGGCCCCCGAGCAGCCTGCCGAGGAGGAGGCTGGCGTCGAGGAGCCCGCGGGCGTGGACGAGCCACCCGTCAGGCAAGCCGAGGCGCCGCCCGCCGAGCCCGCCGAGCAGCTCTCGCCCAAGGAGCGCCGCCGCAAGGCGCGCTCCACACACACCGGCGAGGCTCACCCCAAGCGCAC
Source organism: Solirubrobacteraceae bacterium (assembly GCA_025451035.1). Lineage (GTDB taxonomy): Bacteria > Actinomycetota > Thermoleophilia > Solirubrobacterales > Solirubrobacteraceae > Palsa-744. Next base: position 100,758 of record JANWLE010000010.1, on the reverse strand, counting down.
GCCGGAGGAGCGCCACGCAGAGCGCGTCGCGGCGCGCAAGGAGAAAGCCGTCAGGCGCAGGGTACGACGTCTCGCCGAACGCGCCAAGGCCGCCGAGCGTCGCGCCCAAGCACCCGCGCCCGAGCCGTTGGCGCCCGTGCACGCCCCCGTCGAGGGCAAGCGCAAGGTGCGTCAGGGCGTGGTCGTCTCAGACAAGGCCGCCAAGACGATCACCGTGCGCATCGACGTCGCCCGTCGTCACCGCCGCTACGAGAAGATCGTGCGCTCCTCCACCACGCTGCACGCCCACGACGAGAACAATGAGGCGCACGAGGGCGACACCGTGCGCGTGATCGAGTCAAGGCCGCTGTCGCGCACCAAGCGCTGGCGGCTGCTGGATGTGCTGGAGCGTGCACAATGATCCAGAATGAGTCAAGGCTCCGTGTCGCCGACAACACCGGCGCGCGCGAGATCCTCTGCATCCGCGTCAAGGGCGGCTCCCGTCGGCGCTACGCGTTCGTCGGCGACGTGATCACGGCCACCGTCAAGCAGGCAAACCCGCAGGGCACCGTCAAGAAGGGCGATGTCGTGACGGCCGTAGTCGTAAGGACCAAGAAGTCCTTCGGCCGCCAGGACGGCACCTACATCGCCTTCGACGAGAACGCCGCGGTGATCATCGACGAGCAGAACAACCCGCGCGGCACGCGCGTGTTCGGCCCGGTCGCGCGCGAGTTGCGCGAGCGCAACTTCATGAAGATCGTCTCGCTGGCGCCGGAGGTGCTCTAGCGATGGCCCGAGCCACCACGCAACCGAAGGGCCGCCCGATGAAGGTCCGCACCGGCGACCAGGTCAAGGTGATCTCAGGTAAGGATCGCGGCAAGACCGGCCGAGTGCTGCGCGTGGAACCCAAGCGCGAGCGCGTCTACATCGAGGGCATGAACATGGTAAAGCGTCACACGCGCGCCCGGGCGGTCCCGGACACGCGTGGCGAAACGGTCGGCGGCGGCGTGATCGAGCGCGAGGGACCGATCCACGTCTCAAATGTCATGCTGGTCGACCCCAAGGACGGCAAGCCCACACGCGTCGGCATCGTCCGCGAGGACGGCAAGCGCCAACGCGTCTCCAAGAAGACCGGCACGAGATTCGAGTGATAGACCAATGACTGCTACCGCCCCTACCACGGCACGCCTGAAGACCCGCTATCTCGAGGAGATCCGCCCGGCGCTGATGGACCGATTCGGCTACTCGTCGGTGATGCAGGCGCCCAAGATCGAGAAGATCACGCTCAACACCGGCGTCGGTGACGCCAAGAACGACTCGAGTGCTGTGGGGGCAGCCCAGAAGCAGATGGCCGCTATCGCCGGTCAGCGCCCCAGCGTTCGTGTCGCGCGCAAGTCCGTCGCTGCCTTCAAGCTGCGCGAGGGAATGGCTGTCGGCGTGTCCGTGACGCTGCGTGGAGAGCGCGGCTACGAGTTCCTGGACCGGCTCACCTCGATCGCGATCCCCCGTATCCGCGACTTCCGTGGCCTGAACCCTCGCTCTTTCGACGGGCGCGGCAACTACTCGATGGGGGTCAAGGAGCAGATCATCTTCCCTGAGATCGACTACGGGACCGGTGGCCAAGTCCGTGGTATGGACATCACGATCACCACCACCGCCGAGAGCGACGCGGAGGCCTTCGCGCTGCTGCACGCGCTTGGCATGCCGTTCGCACGACAAGGCCGTCCCCGCGGCTTTGTGGAGCTGTTCGGCTCAGAGCAAGAGAACGACCAGGCAGCGCCGGCGGCGGCCGAGGCAGAGCGCGACGCCGACCAAAGCACTGACACAGTCGAGAAGGAGACGGACTGATGGCCAAGACATCGATGCGCGTCAAGCAGGCCCGCCCACCAAAGTTCAAGACGCGCGCCTATACTCGCTGCAGTCGCTGCGGACGTCCGCGCGCTGTCTACAAGAAGTTCGGGCTCTGCCGCATCTGTTTGCGCGAGCTCGCCCACAACGGCCAGATTCCGGGGATGACCAAGTCCTCCTGGTAGGCCGCAACCTCTTTTCAAGCGTCTTCTAGAGAGCAGATCACAGCACATGTCGATGACAGACCCGATAGCCGACTTCCTCACGCGGATACGCAACGCGATTCACGCGGCGCATGAGACCGTGGACATCCCTGCCTCCAAGCAGAAGGGTGAGCTCGCGCGCATCCTCACCGAGCAGGGCTACATCCAGTCGTGGTCTGTCGCGCCTGCGCCCGAAGGAGGCGCGGGCGAGGTGATTCGCATCCAGCTCAAGTACGACAACAACCGCCGCTCGGCGATCTCCGGGCTAAAGCGTGTCTCGCGTCCCGGCCAGCGCACCTATGTCGACGCCAAGCACATACCCAAGGTGCTCGGCGGCATGGGCACCGCGATCGTGTCCACCTCCAACGGCGTGATGACCGGCCACGAAGCCCGCGCCGCCGGCGTCGGCGGCGAGGTCCTCGCCCAGGTCTGGTAGCCATGTCGAGAATCGGTAGAAAACCAATCCCGGTGCCAGCCGGCGTCACGGTCGCGATCGAGCCCGAGCTGGTGCGCGTCGAGGGGCCCAACGGCAAGCTCTCCGAGCGGATCCCGCGGGACATCGAAGTGACCCAGGACGGCGAGCAGCTGCTCGTGACGCGGCCCACCGACCGCGGCGAACACCGCGCGCTGCATGGCCTCACCCGCACGCTCGTGGCGAACATGGTGCAGGGCGTGACTGCCGGCTACGAGAAGCGCCTGGAGATCCAGGGCGTTGGCTACCGCGCGCAGCTGAAGGGCAAGAACCTCGAGCTGTCGGTCGGCTACTCCCACTCGGTGCCGATCGCGGCGCCCGAGGGCATCGAGTTCGAAGTACCGCAGCCCACCCGCATCGTGGTGAAGGGCATCTCAAAGCAGCAGGTCGGTGAGACCGCCGCGCTGATCCGCAAGCAGCGCCCACCGGAGCCCTACAAGGGCAAGGGCATCCGTTACGAGGGCGAGTACGTGGCCAGGAAGGTTGGTAAGCGCGCATGACCGTGCTCACCAAGGAGGCGCGCCGCCTCAAACGCCGCCGCCGCGTGCGCGCGAAGGTGTCGGGTAGCCCGGTGCGCCCGCGCATCTCCGTGTTCCGCTCGAACAAGGGTCTTTCCGCGCAGCTGATCGACGACGTGAGCGGCCGAACGCTCGCGGCTGTAAACTGGTTTGAGCCTGACCTGCGTGACCTGGACAAGCCCGAGCGCACCAAGCGTGCCGGGGCTCTGCTGGCGGAGCGCGCCAAGGCCGCAGGAATCTCTGAGGCCGTGTTCGATCGCGGCGGCTACCGTTACCACGGGCACGTACGCGACTTCGCCGAGGCCGCCCGCGAGGCGGGCCTGACCCTCTAACCCCACCACCAAATGCTTTCAGACCGATCAGTAAACCCAGCAGGCCTAGACCTCGTGGAGCGCGTGGTGGAGATCAACCGCGTCGCCAAGGTCGTCAAGGGCGGCAGGCGCTTCTCATTCACCGCACTGGTGGTCGTCGGCGACGAGCGCGAAGTGGTGGGCATCGGCTACGGCAAGGCCAACGAGGTGCCGCTCGCTATCCAGAAGGGCGTCGAACGCGCCAAGAAGGATCTTTTCCGCGTGCCCAAGCACGGTTCCACGATCACCCACCAGACCACCGGCATCTTCGGAGCGGGACGCGTGTTCCTCAAGCCCGCCTCACCCGGTACCGGCGTGATCGCGGGCGGAGGCGTGCGCGCGGTGCTCGAGCTCGCCGGCATCCACGACATCCTCTCCAAGAGCCTCGGCACGCAGAACCCGATCAACCTCGTGAAGGCCACGGTCGCCGGCCTGCGCGACCTGCGCACACCGAAGGAGCTCGCCGAGCTACGCGGCGTCTCGATCGCGAAGGTGCTCGGTCTCACTGAGGCGCCCAGCGACGGCGAGGCGCAGGACACCGTCGAGTCGGACGGTCAGGCGCCCGCGCCTGACGCGCCGGCCGTCGAGGAGGCCTCCGCTTGATGGCCAGCCTCACCGTCATCCAGCGGCGCTCGAGCAACGGCTGCAACCAGCGCCAGCTCGACACGCTGCGCTCGCTCGGCCTGCGCCGCATTGGGCACACCGTGCAGATCGAGGACTGCGAGTCCGCGCGCGGGATGCTGCACGCCGTGCGTCACCTGGTCGAGGTCTCCGAGGGGTCCAAGTGAGCACCGCCTCCCGGACCCCGGAGCAGCGCGTCGGCCTTCACTCACTCGCCCCCGCGCCCGGCAGTCGCCGTCCGCGCAAGCGCGTGGGTCGCGGTGAAGGCTCGGGCACCGGCAAGACCGCAGGCCGTGGACAGAAGGGCGCCGGGGCGCGCTCGGGCTCCAAGAGCCGCGCGGCCTTCGAGGGTGGGCAGATGCCGATCCACATGCGCATGCGCAAGCTGCGCGGCCCGCACATGAAGAAGTCGATGCCGTTCGAGCCGTTTCGCACCCACACACAGGCCGTCAACATCGCCGCACTGGAGGAGCGCTTCGAGGCGGGCACCGATGTCACGCTCGAGCTGCTGAAGGCCAACGGGCTGGGCACGCGCAAGAACATCCCGGTGAAGGTGCTGGCCAAGGGCGAGATCAGCAAGGCGCTCACCGTGCACGCCCACGCGTTCAGCGCGAGCGCGCGCCAGCGTATCGAGGCGGCAGGCGGCACCTGCCACATCCTCGAGAGCTAGAATCGGCGGCTGACCCCGGGGGAGACGGGCAAGGGCTTCGCCGCGGGCCCCCGAGAGAACAACAAGCCATGCTCTCAACGATCCTCAAGGCCTTCCAGATTGCGGACATCCGCAAGAAGATCCTGTTCGTCGCGGTGATGCTGCTGATCTACGCGTTGGGATCGCACATGCCCGTGCCGGGCGTGAACGCCAAAGCGGTGCACAGCCTGCAGTCGCAGCTCGGCGGCAACGGCATCCTCGGCTTGCTCAACACGTTCTCCGGCGGGGGACTGGCGCGGATCGCGGTGTTCGGGCTGGGGATCATGCCCTACATCACCGCCTCGATCATCCTGCAGCTGTTGCAGGCCGTCGTGCCCTCGCTTGAGAAGCTCTCAAAGGAAGGCGAGGTCGGGCAGGCGCGCATCACCCAGTACACGCGCTATCTCACCGTCGGCTTCGCCTTCGGCCAGTCGATCGGCTACGTCTTTTTGTTCCACTCGCTGCAGGCGCAGTCCGGTGAATCGATCCTCACCCACTTCGACGCGCCGCACATCCTGCTCGTCGCGATATGTCTCACCGCAGGCTGCATCCTTTTGATGTGGATCGGCGAGCTGATCACCCAGCGAGGCATCGGCAACGGCATCTCGCTGTTGATTCTCGCCTCGATCGTGTCCCGTCTGCCGTCGGGGATCGAACTGTGGTGGAACAGCCAGAACCAGGTGTTCAAGGTGACGATGCCGTTCTTGGTGCTGGTCGTCATCGCGGCGATCGTCTTCGTCCAGGAAGGCCAGCGGCGCATACCCGTGCAGTACGCAAAGCGCGTGATCGGGCGGCGCATGAGCGAGGGCACCCAGACCTATCTGCCGCTGCGGGTCAACATGGCGGGCGTGATCCCCGTGATCTTCGCCGTCTCGATCATGGCGTTCCCGCCGACCGTGGGCCAGCTGATTCGCGGCAGCTTCGGCACCAAACTCGCCGACTTCTTCACACCCAACGGCTGGCATTACATCGTCGGGCAGTCGATCTTCATCGTCGTCTTCACGTACTTCTACACGGCCGTGACGTTCAACCCCGTCGACCAGGCCGACAACCTGAAGAAGTACGGCGGCTTCATCCCCGGGGTCAGGCCAGGCAGGCCGACCGCCGAATTCCTCGACCGTGTGCTCGCCCGCCTCACGTTCCCCGGGGCGCTGTTCCTGGCCGCCGTCGCGGCCCTGCCGGCGATCCTGTTTTCGCAGACGCACGAGAACTTCGGGATCGGCGGCACCTCGATCCTGATCGTGATCGGCGTGGCGCTGGAAACGATGAAGCAGCTCGAGGCGCAGCTGATGATGCGCAACTACGAGGGCTTCCTCAAGTAGCGCCGGCCCTGCGCGGGCGTCGTCGGATACTCTTCTAGCCCCAGCGGTATGTCGCTGGATGAGACGGGGCGACGCGGCGCTGGCGGGCAGCCGGCCCTCTGTGTTAGGGAACATCTCAACGCGTGTCTGAACTAAACCTAATCCTGCTTGGTCCTCCGGGCGCCGGCAAGGGCACCCAGGCCGAGCGCCTGCAAGGCGACTTCCGGATGCCCCACATCTCCACCGGGGACATGCTGCGCGCCCAGGTCGCCGCCGAGACCGAGCTGGGGCAGGAGGCGCAGCGCTACATGACCGCGGGAGAGCTAGTTCCCGACGAGGTCATCATCGGCATGATCATCGCGCGCATCGCCGAGGACGACGCCCGCGACGGCTTTCTGCTCGACGGCTTTCCGCGCAACACCGAGCAGGCGGACGCTCTCGCCGCCGCCCTGGAGAAGCTGGACCGCCGTCTCAGCGCGGTGCTGCTGATCGAGGTGCCCGACGAGGAGGTTGTGCGCCGCCTCGCCGGCCGGCGGGTGTGTGTGAAGAACCCCAGCCACATCTATCACGTGGAGTTCGACCCCCCCAAGCGCGACGGGGTGTGCGACCAGGACGGCGCTCGCCTGATCCAACGCGACGACGACCAGGAGGAGACGATCCGCCGCCGCCTGGAGGTCTACCACGCCCAAACTGCGCCGCTGATCGCCTACTACGACTCCGACGGCGTGCTGCGCCGCTTCGACGGGTTGCGCTCCGCCGACGAGGTGCACGACCGTATCCGGGCGACGCTCGCGACGCTCCGCCTGGAGGAGACCTTCTAGGCAGACCGGCGCGCGAGCGCCATCACCGCCAAGCTAAGCTGCTCTGCAGTGATCGTCAAGAAGAGCGCTCTAGAGATCGAGAAGATGGCGGCCGCCGGCGCTGTCCTGGTCGCGACTATGCGGATGCTCGAAGGCAAGATCAAGCCCGGCGTGAGCACCGCCGAGCTGGACGTCGTCGCCGAGCGCTTCATCCGCTCGCAGGGCGCCGTGCCGTCGTTCAAGGGCTACCGCGGGTTTCCCGGGTCGATCTGCGCCTCGCCGAACTCGATGATCGTCCACGGCATCCCCGGGCCATATCGCCTCAAGCGCAGCGACATCATCTCGATCGACATCGGCGTCACGCTCGACGGCTGGGTCGCTGACGCCGCCCGCACGTTCGCGCTCACCGACGCCAGCCCCGAGGTCGCGAACCTCTTGAGCGCGACCGAGCAGGCGCTTTTCGCCGGCGTCGAGCAGTGCCGCGTCGGCAACCGGGTGGGTGACGTCTCGCACGCGATCCAGCGGGTTGCCGAGGGTGCCGGGCTAGCCGTGGTGCGCTCGCTGGTGGGGCACGGCGTGGGAAAAGATATGCACGAGGATCCGCAGGTGCCGAACTTCGGGCAGCCCGGCAAGGGTCCCGTGCTCGAAGAGGGGATGGTGCTTGCGATCGAGCCGATGACGACCGCTGGCCGCGCCGCGGTTCGCGTCGCAAGCGACGGCTGGGCGATCTTCTCCCAGGACGACTCGCTGGCAGCGCACTTCGAGTTCACCGTCGCCGTCACGGCTGACGGCCCGCGCATCCTCACCCCCTGGCATCTAAAGGACGCCTGCGAGGACCCCCAGCCGTTGCCCGAGACCGCCACGCCGGGCCTCTGAGTGCCCCCGCGCGCCGTTTGAGACCCCGCGCCTCGCTCCGAGTTGCTACCATCATTCGTCCTGCTCGGTGCGAAGTGATTTCGTGCTGCCAGCATATCCACGACCCGGTAGCGGATGCCGTCCCGGCAGCCAGAGCCGCGTCGCCGGAACTAGCCGAAAGGGATCATGAAGGTAAGACCGTCGGTCAAGCCGATGTGCGAGAAGTGCAAGATTATCCGCCGCCACAAAGCGGTCTTGGTGATCTGCCAAAACAAGCGACACAAGCAGCGCCAGGGGTGATCCGGTAGTGGCACGAATCGCTGGCGTCAATCTGCCGCTGAACAAGCGCTCCGAGATCGGGCTGACCTACATCTACGGCGTCGGCCGCTCGACGTCGAACAAGATCTTGACCGAAGCGGGGGTGAGCCCCGACACCTACATTCGCGACCTGACCGAGGACGAGGTCTCCAAGCTGCGCGACGTGATCGACCAGAAGCTGACCGTGGAGGGCGATCTGCGCCGCGAGCGCTCCCAGGACATCAAGCGCCTACAGGAAATCGCCTGCTACCGCGGGCTGCGTCACCGTCGCGGCTTGCCCGTCAGGGGACAGAAGACCAAGACCAACGCGCGCACCCGCAAGGGCCCCAAGCGCATGCAGGTCGCGGGCAAGAAGAAGGCAGGTAAGAAGTAGTGCCAGCTCCCAAGCGCGCCCGTGGACGGCGCAAGCCAAAGAAGAACATCCCGGTCGGCCAGGCCCACATCAAGACATCGTTCAACAACACGATCGTCTCCCTCACCGACAATCAAGGCAACGTGATCGCATGGGAGTCCGCCGGCGGAGCCGGTTTCAAGGGCTCGCGCAAGTCCACCCCGTTCGCCGCGCAGGTGACCGCCGACGCGGCCGCGCGCAAGGGCATGGAGCAGGGGCTGCAGAAGGTCGAGGTTTACGTCAAGGGTCCCGGCTCTGGCCGCGAGACCGCGATCCGCTCGCTGCAGGCCGCGGGTCTCGAAGTAACTGGCGTCAAGGACGTGACCCCGCAGGCTCACAACGGCTGCCGGCCGCGCAAGCGCCGGCGCGTATAAGCGGTTATTCGACGAAGAACAGGATCCATGGCAAGAGATACAGGCCCACAGTGCAAGCAGTGCCGACGCGAGGGACAGAAGCTGTTCCTCAAGGGCGAGCGCTGCCTGACCGACAAGTGCGGAGTGGAGCGCCGCTCCTACCCCCCCGGCGAGCACGGCCGTGGCCGCCAAAAGCAGAGCGAGTACCGCCTTCAGCTGCGTGAGAAGCAGAAGGCGCGCCGCTACTACGGCGTGCTCGAGAAGCAGTTCCGCGGCTACTACGAGACGGCCTCGCGGCAGCCGGGCATCACCGGCGAGAACCTGCTCACGCTGCTCGAGTGCCGCTTGGACAACGTGCTGGTGCGCCTGGGCTTCGCGGCCTCACGCCGACAGGCTCGCCAGCTGATCCGCCACGGCCACTGGACGGTCAACGGCCGGCGGGTGGACATACCCAGCTACCAGGTGCGCCCTGGCGAGGTGATCGCTATCAACGCCGGCACGCCGGCTACGCAAGTGATCAGAGACGCGACCGAGCTGACCGGCCAGATCCCGGCGTGGCTGCAGGCCGATCACGAGTCGCTCACCGCCAAGGTGCTGCGCAAGCCGGTGCGACGCGAGGTCGCGGCGCCGGTGCAGGAGCAGCTCATCGTCGAGCTGTACTCGAAGTAAGGACCACAATTACCTCCGGTACCCGCCGTCTCAGGCGGGCCGGAACCGGCGCCGCAGAAGGCGCCGGCCGACACCAAACCGACGTTAGGACCACGATGCTCGACTTTCAAATTCCCCGGATCACCAGCGAGTCTGTTGAGCAGAACCGCGGCACGTTCACGATCGAGCCACTCGACCGTGGATTTGGCTACACCTTCGGGAACTCCCTGCGCCGTGTGCTGCTGTCCTCGCTTGCGGGCGCGGCGGTCACCAGCGTGCGCATCGAGGGCGTGGCACACGAGTTCTCGACGATCACGGGCGTCAAGGAGGACGTCACCGACATCGTGCTCAACCTCAAGGGCGTCGTTTGCCGCATGCACTCCGACGCGAGCGAGGTCGAGGCGCCGCTGGTTGTGACCGGCCCGGGCGATATCACCGCGAAGGACATCGACCTTCCCGCCGGCGTTGAGATCCTCAACCCCGACGTGCACATCGCCACGCTCGAGAAGAAAACCAAGCTCGAGCTGTACATGACGATCGGCCGCGGCCGCGGCTACCGTCCTGCCGAGGAGAACAAGTCATCCGACCAGCCGATAGGCGTGATCCCGATCGACTCGATCTTCTCGCCCGTGCGGCGCGTCGCGTACGCCGTCGAGCAGGCCCGCGTCGGCCAGAAGACCGATTTCGACAAGCTCACGCTTGACATCGAGACCGACGGCTCGATCGACCCGCAGGCGGCGCTGCGCGAGGCCGCTGAGCTCCTGATCGGCCAGCTTGCGATCTTCACCGACGCCGACCGCATCCAGGAGCTGCGTGCTGGCCCGGCGGGAACGCTCGACGGTCACGCCCAGGGCGGCGCGGCCGGCGGCCCGGCCCAGCTGCAGGGCGAGGAGTACGGGATCCTGATCGAGGAGCTAGAGCTCGGCGTGCGCTCCTACAACTGCCTCAAGCGCGCCGGCATCCAGACCGTCGGCGACTTGATCTCCAAGTCCGAGAGCGAGCTGAACGCGATCCCGAACTTCGGCAAGAAGTCGATCGACGAGGTGATCGACACCCTCCACGCCCGGGGTCTCTCCCTGCGCCAGGACTGACGGCTAGGTGGTTGGCCAGCACCGATGAGACACCAAAAGACACGCAACAAGCTCAGCCGCGACTCGGCGCACCGCAAGGCGCTGCTCATGAACCTCACCAAGGAGGTGCTCGAGCACGACCGGATCAAGACCACCGAGGCGAAGGCCAAGGCGGTCAAGCCGGAGATCGAGAAGCTGATCACGCTAGCCAAGCGCGGCGACCTGCACGCCCGCCGACAGGCGCTTTCGGCGCTCGGACAGGACAAGTTCGCGGTGTACAAGCTGTTCGAGGAGGTAGCGCCGCGCTACGCGAGCCGTCCCGGCGGCTACACGCGCATCCTCAAGCTCGGCGCGCGTCCCTCGGACGCGACCGAGATGGTTTATCTCGAGCTGGTCTAGCTCAAGCGGCGCCGCTGGTGGCAGGGGAGTGCCGCGCAGGCGCGGCTCGCCCACAACGAGGGCCGCGGGATGTCGACCCCCACAAGCAAGCTCACGATCGAATACGACGGCACCGAGTTCTGCGGCTGGTCGCGTCAGCCCGGGCTTCGCACCGTCCAGGAGGAGCTCGAGCGGGCACTGCGCACGATCCTCAGCGAGCACGACCAGCAGGGGCAGCCGCTTTCGCTGACGGTCGCCGGGCGCACCGACCGCGGCGTGCACGCCTGGGGCCAGGTCGCAAGCTACCGCCACGAGGCGCTTGACCCCGTGCGCCTGAACGCGCTGCTGCCCGACGATGTCGCGGTGCTCAGCTGCGAACCGGTCGCGAGCGGCTTTGACGCGCGCCGCGACGCCACGAGCCGCACCTACTGCTACCGCCTGCTGAACCGCCGTAGCCGAAGTCCCTTCCACCGCGCCAGCGCGCTGTGGTGGCCGCGCCCGCTCGACCGCCAGGCCCTCGACGACTGCGCACGGGCGCTCGTGGGTACCCACGACTTCACCGCCTTCACGCCGGCCGAGACCGACCACGTGCGCTTCGAGCGGGACGTGCTGGAGGCCAGCTGGCGGGAGTTTTCCGGGCTGCTCGAGTTCTGGATCCGCGCCGACACGTTCATGCGTCACATGAACCGCGTGCTGGTCGGGACGATGCTCGAGGTGGCTTGCGGTAGGCGCAGCGTCGATGACTTCAAGGGCCTGCTGGCGGGCTCCGAGCGGGCCAAGGCCGGCCCCACCGCGCCCGCGCACGGGCTCGCGCTCGCATCGGTGGCCTATCCGCAGCCGTGAGGTGCCCGGCCGTTAGTTCGGCGCTCGCAGTGTTCGTTGTCTCATCGGCCTCAGGGACGGGGCTTTATGGAGAGTCGCCCACCGGGACCTCGCGGCAGCGTCAGGGCGCGCATAGCGCAATGAGCTCTCGAGGAGTGGTAGGGCGCGCGGGCGATGAGGCCACCCGCCTGAACCTAGTTCAAATGGCTGGAACAGAGCACGGTGCGCGGCGTACCGGGGCGTACTGAGACCGAGGCGCCCCCTATGCTGGACCCGATACAGATGCTGAACGTGCTGTTGACAAATGACGACGGTATCGAGGCCGACGGGCTGCAGGCGATGCGGCGCGCCCTGCAGGATCTCGAGGACGTGCGCCTTGCTGTGATCGCGCCTGACGGCAACCGTTCGGCGATGGCCCGCTCGATCACGACCCGCCGCCCCCTGTGGGTAGCCGAGGTGCCGTTCGCCGATGGCCAGGTCGGCTACGCCACCGACGGCACGCCGGTGGACTGCGTGCGCCTAGCGAGCCTTGGCCTGATCGAGGGCTTCAAGCCAGACCTGGTGATCTCCGGGATCAACCACGGCTCGAACCTCGGCGACGACATCACCTACTCCGGTACCGTCGCGGCGGCGCTCGAGGGCGTCGTGCTCAACCTGCCGGCACTCGCCGTCTCCCAGCAGTCCGGCGCGCGCGCCCTGGACTTCCGCTTCGACGGCGGCTTTGACTTCGACCTCGCCGCTGACTTCGTCGCGCGCCTGGTCGAACGTATAGAGGAGGTGCCGCTGCCCGCCAACACGCTGCTGAACATCAACGTGCCGGCCGGCGAGCCCGACGGGGTCGAGGTGACGAGCCTCGGCAAACGCATCTACGAGGACGAGCTGAAGCTCGACCTCGAGGAGGAGGATCGCCGTCGCTACTGGGTGTATGGCTCTGACCCGGGCTTCCACGACGAGCCGGGGACAGACCTCGCGGCTGTCGCCGCGGGGCGTATCGCCGTTACCCCGATCCACTTCGACCTCACCTACCGGCCGGGAGTGGAGACGCTGAAGCGCTTTGACCTCTCGCAGCTGTTGCGGCCGGGGACACAAAAGTGAGTGATCTGCAGCTCGACCGCGCCCAGGCGCGGGCCAGCGCGCTGCGCGAGCAGCTCGCCTATCACGCCCATCGCTACTACGCGCTTGATGACCCGGAGATCTCCGATGAGGCCTACGACGAGCTGTTCGAGGAGCTGCGGGCGCTCGAGGCGCGCTGCCCGCAGCTGGCCGCGCCCGACTCGCCCACGCAGCGGGTCGGCGCCGAGCCGGTCTCCCAGCTCACGAAGGTGGCGCACCTTGAGCCGATGCTGTCGCTCGCTAACGCCCGCACCGAACAGGAGTTCCTCGCCTGGGTGGGCCGTATACGCAACCACCTGGCGCGCGAGGGCATCGTCAACCCGGACCTGCGGTACGTCGTCGAGCCGAAGATCGACGGGCTGGCGATCAGCCTGGTCTACCGCGACGGCGTGCTGGAGCGCGGTGCCACGCGCGGCAACGGCGAGATCGGGGAGGACGTCACGCACAATCTGCGCACGATCGGCTCACTCCCGCTGCACGTCGAGGACGCCTCGCCACTGCTCGAGGTGCGCGGCGAGGTTTACATGTCGCTCGCGGACTTCACCGCGCTAAACGAACGCCGCGCCGAGGCGAACCTGTCGACATTCATGAACCCCCGTAACTCGGCCGCCGGCACCGTACGCCAGCTCGACCCGGCGCTCGCGGCAGAGCGGCCGCTGTCGCTGTGGGCCTACCAGGTCGGGGTGACCGAGGGCCTGTCGTTCTCAAGCCACTGGCAGGCGCTCTCGTGGCTGCGCGAGCACCGCTTCCCCGTCAACGGCGACGTCAAGCTGCTCGACAGCGCCGAGGCGGTGATCGCGCAGTGCCTGGAGTGGCAGGAACGCCGCGGGCAGCTCGACTTCGAGATCGACGGCGTCGTCGTGAAGGTCGACGACCTCGAGCTGCAACGCCGCCTGGGGTCCGCCGGGCGCGAGCCGCGCTGGGCGATCGCCTGGAAGTTCGCGCCGACCACGGCGATCACGCGTCTGCACTCGATCCAGTGGAACGTCGGCAAGTTCGGCGATCTGCGACCGTTCGCCGTGCTCGAGCCCGTCGCGGTTGGCGGGGTCGTGATCAAGCTAGCGACGCTTCACAACGAGGAGGATATTCAGCGCAAGGACATCCGCGCCGGCGAGGACGTGATCGTCCTGCGCGCCGGCGACGTGATCCCGCAGGTCGTCTCGCCCGCGCCGCACGTCGCCGAGCACAAGCGGCGTCCCCCGAGCCCCAGGCCGCCGGAGCGCTGCCCCTTTTGCGGAACCTTGACGGTCAAGCCCGCCGAATCAGTGTTCACCATGTGCCCCAACCGCGACTGCCCCGAGCGCGCCTGGCAGCTGCTCAAGCACTTCGTCTCACGCGGCGCGATGGACATCGCCGGGCTGGGGGAGAAGCAGGTGCGGATGCTGCAGCGCTGCGGCCTGGTCAAGACCCCAGATGACTTCTACGGGCTGACCGACTCTCAGCTCGTCGCGCTGGACGGCTTCGGTGAGATCTCCGCGCGGAACCTGCTGGCCGCGATCGAGGCATCCAAGCAGCGCCCGTTCGCGCGGGTGCTGTTCGCGCTCGGCATCGAGGAGGTCGGGGAGATCACCGGACGCAACCTCGCGCAGCGCTTCCGCGACATAGACGCGCTGCTCGCCGCCTCACCACAGCAGATCGCCCTGGCGCCGGGGATCGGCGAGAAGATGGCCCAGTCGATCCGCCGCCAGCTGGACGACGAGCGTATGCGCTCGCTCATCAGCGGCCTGCGCTCGATCGGCCTGCACTTCCACGAAGAGGGGCCGCCTGCATCTGAGGGCCCGCTCGCGGAAAAGGTGCTGGTCCTCACCGGCACGCTGCCGACGCTCTCGCGCGAACAGGCGACCGAGCTGATCCAGGCCTCAGGCGGGCACGTCGCTAGCTCGGTGTCCAGCAAGACCGACTATGTCGTCGCCGGGGACTCACCCGGCTCAAAGCTTCAGAAGGCCGAGCGCCTCGGCGTCAAGGTCATCGACGAAGACGCGCTGCGCAAGCTCGCCGCAGGTCAATAGTCGGCGATCGAGATCGTCATGTTGTCCTGCAAGCGGTGCGCCGTTTCGATCGAGATGGCGTCGTTGAAGAACGCGAACGCCACCAGCTGCCCGCTCACGGTGCGGCAGTAGCCCGCCAAGTTCGAGACTCCGGTCAGTGTCCCCGTCTTCCCCTCGCAGCGCCGCGCGGCGACGGTGTGGCGCATTCGCTGCGAGAGCGTACCGCTGCGTCCCGCGACCGCCATGTCCGCGCGCAGGATGTGGCCGACCGGGGTCGGCTCGAGCTCCACGAGCATGTCGGTGACCTCGTACGGCGAGGTCTCATCCGCCGGCGAGAGCCCCGAGCCGTCAACAACATGCGGGTGAAGGCCGAGCGTGGCGGCGATCGCCTGGGCCGCCACCGCCGCTCCGGCGGCGGTAGTGCCACCGGAGCCAAGGCGAGCCCCGAGATCCTTGATCAGCGTCTCGGCAAAGAAATTGTCTGAGGGCGGCAGTGTTAGCGCCAAGAGTTCGCCGACGGTGGGAGACAGCGCGCCGGCAAGCTTCACTGCGGCGGGCGGCGTCGTGGCGGCGCCGCTGCCGGCAGGCACACTGATGTGACGTGAGCGCAACGCCGCCCACAGCTCGTGGGCGGCGTAGGCGGCCGGAGCGTGAGCGCCCCTCAACGTGCCGGTCTGCCCACGGTCGAAGGACAGCGCGCTGAGCGTCCCTTCCAGAAACGGGTCCTGGAGATAGTCGCTCGAGGGCTCGCCCTGGAACAGGTCGAAATAGGACGCGTCCCCGTACACGCGGCCGCTGATCCGGCGGATCCCGTGCTTGGCGAGCTGCTCGGCGAGTGAGGACACCGACGCGCCAGCGCCGCCGTAGTGGCTGTCGATGAAGGCTGTCGAGCCGAACGTCGGGTCGCCGTCACCGCGCAGGTAAAGGTCGCCTTCCCAGGTGCCTGCGGCCGTCAACTGCCCGACGCCGAGCACCGTGGTTTCAAAGCGCGTCGCGGGCCCGAGCCGTTCGAGTGCGCTGACCGCCGTGTAGAGCTTCTCGACCGACGCTGGCGGGCGGCGGATCGTCGCGCGCTCGGAAAAGAGCACGGTTTTGGTGGTGATGTCGTAGGCGTAGCCGCCGGAATGGGCGCCGGCGAGTGCGAGCTCGTGGGACAGGTGCACACGCAGCGTGGTGCTGCTCGCCCGCGCACTGGTGCTCGCCAGCGCGAACACCAGCAGCAATACCACATACGCGAACAGCGGGCGTGGACGGGGATCGCTCCTCACGCGTACATAGAATGACTAGTAATGGGCAAGGTCGTCGAGCTTGAAAGTCGGGCGAAGAGGGACTCGGCCTCTAGAACACGTGCGGCTGGCAAGGGGAGCGCTCTCAAGCGCGCGTCACCGCGCGGCCGTCGCCCCCGCTCGCACAAGACGGCGCTCGTGCTCGGCGGCGGCGGCTTCACTGGCGGTGTGTATGAGATCGGCGCGCTGCGGGCACTCGACCTGCTCTCGACGAACACGAACGTCAACCAGTTCGACATCTACGTCGGCACCTCTGCCGGCGCGTTCATCGCGGCGCTCTGCGCCAACGGCGTGACGCCCGAGGAGATGATGCGGGTCATCACCCGCCAGGGGTCGTCGCTGCCATTCCGCGAGATCGGCATCAGCGACCTGTTGCGGCCGAACCTGCCGGAGATAGCCCGCAAGACCGCGATGATGCCGCTGCGGATGATGGGACTGGCGCGTCAGCTGATCGCCCAGCGCGGCCAGGTCTCGGCGATGGACCTGATGCTGGGGTTCGCGGAGGCGCTTCCCTCCGGTGCCTACACCGGCGCGGGGGTCGAGCGCTACCTGCGCGAGGTGCTCGGCGACCCGGACCGCACCGACGACTTCCGGGAGCTCGAACGCGAGCTGTATCTCACCGCTACCGACCTCGATACATGCGAGCGGATCGTGTTCGGCGGGAAGGGCCTGGATGACGTGCCGATCTCAACCGCGGTGCGCGCCTCCGGGGCGCTGCCGATGGTCTACGCGCCCGTGCGGGTGGGTGACCGCGAGCTGATCGACGGCGGCGTTGTCTCCACCACCAACCTCGACATAGCTGTCGACGCGGGAGCGAAGCTGGTCGTCGTGGTCAACCCGATCGTGCCGTTCGTCAACGACTTCTCAAAGCAGATAAGAACACTCAACGGCACCCGCCCGCGGCGCGTATCGGACATGGGCTTCCCGCAGATCGGCTATCAGGCGTTCAAGCTGCTCGGCTACCAGCGCCTGCACGACATGGCCCAGCGCTGGGAGGAGCGCTACCCGGGCGTGGACATCGTGCTGATAGAGCCCGAGACCGACGACGAGCTGATGTTCCAGACATCGATGATGAACTACTCCTCGCGCGTGGAGATCGCCCGTCACGGCTTTCACTCCGTCACCGCCCATCTCGCCGACGAATACGACCGCTACAGCCAGATAGCCGAGCGCCACGGGATCGAGATCTCCCCCTCGCGTGTGCGCAAGGTGATCGAACACTTCGACGTCGAGCGGGAAGAGGTCAGCGGCTGGCGCAAGATCCTGGAAGGCACCACCGGCGCGCTGCTACGCCAGTCGGGCCTGGCCGGCTAGCAGCGGTCCTTAGGGCAGCAGGCCGTCGAGTGTGCGCAGCAAGCGCTCGGACGCGTCAGCGTCACGGACGCTGACACGGATGTGGCCGGGCTCGCCCAGCGCCTCGCCGGAGGCGACCAGCACGCCGCTTTGCGCCAGGCTCCCGGCGAGCTGCGGGCCGAGCACCGGGTGGGTGACCCACAGGAAGTTCGCCTGGCTGTCGGCGACCTCAAAATCCCGTTTGCGCAGCGCAACGGTCAGCTGCCCACGCTCGATCGCGATCGCCCGCACATGGTGCTCCAGCAGCTGCGACGCGGTGCGCAGCGCTTCTAGCGCCCCAGCCTGCGAGAGGTCGTTGACGCCGAGATCGGGTTCGAGCTCGGCCAGCAGCTGCTCCGAGTCTGCTCCCCCGATCGCGTAGCCGATGCGCAGGCCCGCCATGCCCCACGCCTTGGAGAAGCTGCGGAAGACCAACAGGCTGGGGTAGTCCGCGAGCAGCTTCAGCGACGCGTTGATCGGCTGGGCGTCGGCGAACTCGATCAGCGACTCATCGAGCAGGAGGGCCACGCCCTCCGGCAAGCCCGTTAGCAGGCGCTCGAGCTCGCTCACCTCGAGCAGCTCGCCGGTCGGATCGTTTGGGCTCGCGATCGCGAGCACCCGCGTGTTGTGCTCGGGGACCGCCTCGAGCAGCTCGTCCACGCCGCCCCTGACGGGCACCGCTCTGCCATGAGCCCGCCGGGCCATGATCGGAAACAGCGGGTATGACGGCCAGCGCGTCAAGAGCTCCTGGCCTGGCTCGATCAGCGCGCGCGTCGCCGCGCTCAGGAGCTGCGCCGCGCCGTTGCCGAGGATCAGGTTCTCCGGTGCGACGCCGTGGCGTTCGGCGAGCGTCTCGCGCAGCTCAGACCCACGCAGATGGGGGTAGCGCTGCAAACCGCTGCGAGCGGCGAACGTAATCGCGTTGGCGATGTTCGCGTGGGGCAGCTCGGGCCACGTCGTCTGCGAGAGGTCGAGTAGCTGGACCTGGGTCAGCGCCTTGCGCCGGTGCTCGGCTGCCTGCTCGCGCAGCTCCTTGTTGACCTCCTCCTCGGTGAGGCCCTGAAACTGGCGGTAGTAGTCGAGCAGACCCAAGGTCAAGCTCGCGCGCAGAGGAGGACTGGGCGGCGTCGTCCACGGGCTTGACCGGCCGTGGACGTGCGAGCGCCCTGGTAACGGGCGTGTCTCACAGTCTTGAGAACTCGCCTGTTCCCGGGCCCTGGATCACCAGGAACCAGAACGAGAAGGTGATCGCGGCGACCACGGCTGTGACTGCGAACACGCGCCCCAGGATGCCCGTGCGCTGGTCATGGCCAGCGGCACGACGCACGAGTATCCAGGCGTTGTCCAGGCGATGGAGAGCCGCGAGCGCACTGAACAGCAGCACGAACAGCGCGATGAACGCGGCGAGGATGCCGACGAAGACGCTGCCGGTGAGGTAATCAGCCTCGGAGCCAAGCCACAGGCACGCTAGCGGGATCGGCCCCCAGCACAGCAGGCAGAGCAATGTCATCGCCGCGGCGATCGTGTTCGCCAGACCGCCATCGAAGCGCTGACGCCAGACGCTCTTGAGCTTCGGCAGCCCGCGAAAGCGCACTGGGGCTGTCCCCGGCCTGCGCCCTACAAACAGTCCACCGGTGTCGCTCGGGTCGGTCCGCATCTCATCCCTCGTCGGCCTTGCGTTACCTACACGCTAGCCGTTGTAGAGACTGTCGATAACCTCAGCGTACTTTTCGGCCACCACGTTGCGCTTGACCTTCAAAGTCGGCGTCAGCTCGCCGGTCTCCTGGGAGAGGTCTTTCGGGAGGATCGCAAAGCGCTTGGCCTGCTCCACCTGCGCATAGCGCTGGTTGGCGCGCTCCAGCTCCTTGCCGATCAGCTCCCTGACCTGCGGCTCCTGGCACAGCTCGGCGAGATCCTCCGGGAGATTGTGTTCGCGCGCGTAGGCCGGTATCTCTTCCTCGTCGAGGGTGACCAGCACAACCGGGAAGGGCCGTTGGTCGCCGAGCATCACGGCCTGGGAGATCCAGCGGCACTGCTTGAGGTCGTTCTCGAGGTTGGCGGGCGTGATGTTCTTGCCGCCGGCGGTGATGATGATGTCCTTCTTGCGCCCGGTGATCGACAGGTAGCCGTCCTCGTCGAGTGAACCGAGGTCGCCGGTGTGCAGCCACCCGTCCTCCACCGAGCCGAAGGTGGCTTCGCCGTTGTTGTGATAGCCCTGGAAGATGTTCGGACCCTTGACCAGGATCTCCCCGTCCTCGGCGATCCGCACCTGCACCCCGGGGAACGGCCTACCGACCGTGCCGAACTTGTGCTCCTCGATCGTGCAAACGGTCGCGGCGGTCGCCGTCTCGGTCATGCCGTATCCCTCCAGCACCGGCACGCCCGCGGCCCAGAAGAATTCGAGGATCTCCTTGGCGATGGGCGCGGCGCCCGAAACGGCGTGGCGCACGTTGCCGCCGAAGATCGCGCGCACGTTCTTGAACAGCTTCTCCTCGGCCTGCTCGAAGGGCTCGCGAAGCTCCTGCGGTATCTCTTCTCCGCGCACCTGCATCTCGCGCACCTTCATGCCCAGCTTGATCGCGGCGCGCGCCTTCTCCTGCTCCTCCTCCGGCTGTGCTTGGATGGCCGCGTTGGCGAGCGTGTAGATCTTCTCGAACACCCTCGGCACCGACGGCAGATAGGTCGGTTTGACCTCGATCAGCTCCGCCACGATCTGCTTGGTGTCGCCGCCGAAGTAGGCGATGCTCGCGCCGAGGTCGAACGCCGCGAGCTGAATCAGGAGGGCGAACGCGTGCGCGAGCGGAAGGTACAGGTAGATCAGCTCGTCGTCCTCGATCTGGCCGATCTCTTTGATCATTTCGATCATCGCCTGGTAGTTGCCGTGGCTGAGCACGCACCCCTTCGGCGGGCCGGTCGTACCCGATGTGTAGATGAACGTGAAGGGATCCTCTGGCCGAACCGCCTCGCGCCGGGCGGTTAGCTCGGTCTCGTCGTGTGTGCGGCCCCGCTCGCGCACCTCCTCGAGAGAAGTGGCCTTGATCGGCCCGTCCCCGTCCACGGAATCCATGACTATGACGGTGCGCAGCGTCGGTAGCTTCTCGCGTATCGCCGCGACCTTGGCCAGCTGCGCCTCGTCCTCGCACACGACAGCCACAGCCCCGGAATCGGAGATCACCCAGAGACACTCCTCAGGAGAGTTGGTCTGGTAGATCGGCACGACCACGGCGCCGACGGCAGTGATCGCCATGTCCGCATATGACCACTCGGGACGGGTGTTGGCAAGGATGCACACACGCTCGCCCGGCTGGATGCCGAGGTCGATCAACCCCAGGGCGATCTCCTGCACGATGCTCGCGAGCTGCCTGTAGCTGACGTCGTGCCACTGCCCGTCGCGCTTGTACTTCACGGCGGTGTGCCCGGGCCGCTCGGCGGCCGAACGCGGGATCAGGTCGGCGATCGTAAGCGATCGCTTGCTGGTGGCGGACTCCGCGGTGCTGACCTCCATGTGTTCGCCTCCTCGAGCGCAGGAACTAGTCCATGATCAACTATCCAAGGAGGATCTTAGGCGTATTCAGGGCTAAACGCACCGCTGCGCTGGCGCGTCGCGGTGCGCCCAACTTTCTCTGGTGGTCGCGAGCCCTGCCAGCCCGCGACTGCTTTTTTGTTACCGGTTGGCTGTGGCGGGGGTCTGAGCAGAGGAATCCTGGCGGACGTTGGCCAGGAAGAGGCTCTTGTCGATCCTCCCCTTGAAGATCGGAACCCCCAGCTCGACGCACTTCGAGAGGACTTCGCTGCGCCCTATTCCGGCTTCCCGGGCAAGCTCGGTGGGCGTCAGGTGATTGGCCATTGGAAACTTACCTCCAAGTAAATATATGGGGCAGTACTACGTATACCGCTCTCGGCGGACAACCTCAACAGGTGGTTTCCCGCAACCCGGCTCGATCATGCGCCTCGCGATTGGCGCCAGATTCGCAAGCAGCGCGAGGGGTAACGACGAGGCGGAATGAAGCCGTCCCCTTTGGCGGCGTGCTGGCCCTCACCGCGGTCGACGTGTTTGTCGCAAAGCCCCTGCCCGCGGTCCTGTTCTTCCTCGCCGCGCTTCGCTTCGCGCTCGCCGGCATATACGAGCTGAGTACGCAGGCGGCGTGGCGGCACCTCGCTGGGGTCTCGGGGCTCGCTGTCTGCGCGCTTGCCGCCCACACGCTGTTTGCCTTCGAGCTCGAGAGCGAGCAGAGCAGGCCTCTGCTGCCGACATTTCGTCGCGCCCGCGGACGGATCGCACTACACGGGGAGCGGTCACAGCAGGTTGATGGGGTGCTCCACGAGCCGGGCTTCCGTCAGACGCTGTGATCTCAGACCGGGTTCGGGACCTCGAGGAACACGTGTCTGAGGCCGAACCGCTCGCCGAGATAATCTCCCAGGGATCTGACGCCGAAGGTCTCGGTCGCGTAGTGGCCCGCGGCGATGAAGTGCACGCCGGCCTCCCTTGCTTGCGCCATCACCCGCTCGGCCGGCTCGCCCGTAAGAAACGCGTCGGCACCAGCCTCGATCGCTTCGGCCAGATGGCTCGAACCGGCTCCTGAGACGATCGCGAGCGTGCGCACTCGTGTCGGACCGCACTCGAACACGACTGGTTTTGGCTTGGTGATGGCTCGGATGCGGGCGAGGAGATCACTGGCGAGTGCTCCCTCGCCGGTGAAACGTGTCAAGCAGCCGATCGGCTCGCCTTCGAAGATCGCGAATGGCTCGATCTGCTCCCCGCCCAGTTCTCGAGCGATCAAGGCGTTGTTTCCGAAACGTGGGTGCGCGTCGAGGGGAAGATGGTAGGCGACCAGCGATATTTCGGCGGCGAACAGAACCTCCAAACGGCGCTTGAGCGCGGCGTCGAGCGGCGGGTAGGAGCCCCAGAAGATCCCGTGATGTACAAGCAGCAGGTCTGCTTGCTCGGCGACGGCCAGCTCGAACAACTCGATGCTGGCGCTCACTCCTGTAGCGATGGTCTTCACCTCGGGACGCCCGGGCACCTGCAGGCCGTTCGGGCAGTAGTCGCGGTAACGCTCGGGCTGCATCAGAGAGTTGAGCTCCCTGACTATCTCGATAAGAGGCGCTGGCATCTCGGCGACGATAGCGGTGTGGGATACTGAGTGTCTTCGGGGCGTGGCGCAGCCTGGTAGCGCGCACCGTTCGGGTCGGTGAGGTCCCCGGTTCAAATCCGGGCGCCCCGATATGACAGTTGTCTGCGAATAGGTGCGAACAGAAGCGCACCAGCGCGAACTCGCTAGAGCTCGTTGGCGGCTGTAGGCCCTTGGCGGATCAGACGTTTCTCGCGGCTGAGTTGTAGCGGTCGTGTAGCCAGGTCTCGACCTCTGAGATGCGGTAGCGGTTCATGCCGCCGGTGTGGAGGTGCGGGAGGCCAAGCTGTTGCTGGGACTCGATCCAGCGGCAGGTCACGCTCAAGTGGTCTGCGAGTTGCTGCTTGGTCACCCATGGCTCGGGCGGCCGATACTCATTTTCTTGGCCGGACATCGAGCGCGATCAGAGCAGATCGCGGGCGTGATCTCAAGGCGAAGTCCGTTGGGTGTGTAGCACAGGCCGGTGGGTGGCATTAGTGCCGGACAATGCATACGTCGGACTAAAAGAGGAGCCCGCCGTGGCGGGCTCCTCAAGGAACTTCGTGTCGTCTGCGACTCACGCCGCAGGACGCCTGACTTTCCAGATGGAAATATAGTCGGCCCGGGCGTCGATTTGCTTTAGTTGGGGGGCTGGGACTCGAACCCAGATAACCAGATGGAAAGTCAGGCGTCCTGCCAGTTGGACGACCCCCCAATGGGTGCGAGACGGTTCTGATCAGTCGCGGCCTCCGACTTTGCGTCGGCTGGATTCCCGCAGATACTCCTCAAGCTTAGGTTCGCGCTGACCGTAGTAGCGGACCCGCTCGATCAACCCGGTCGGCGGCGCGCCGGTGCTGATTGGCTGCGCAGGAACCGAAGACGCGAGCTTCACGGGCGTACCCCATCGGACGCGAACGCGTGGCCCGAAGAGCGTCAGGTTCGTACTACCGGGTAGCGCAGCCGAAGGCGCGAGCACACCTCGCGCGTTGTGGCTTACAAGCCATCGGGCCTCGGCTTGACAGAACTCGTAATCGTCACTAACGAGAGCTTCGGGATCGAAGCCGGCCCCCTCCGCCAACTCGAACGTGCTGTAGTCGACGATTGCTCCCGAGTCCACCTGCAACTGCCAGATGGTCGTCCTGTAGTGCGAGGCATCTGACTCGGATCGTAGATTCTCGTGGCGGAGCATCTCTGCGAAGGGTGCTTCTGCGTCGAGCGACATGTACTGTGCGATCGGCTCTTGGTTGGCGATGTTCCATCGTCCCTCGCGTCGATTCGGGCTGACCCATACAGGCACGTCGTATGACGTCGCGCGATAGGCGATCACGACTTGATCTACGAAGGTAGGCGGCCTACGTGCCATATTGGTTCCGCCCAGAGCGCGCCGCGCCGATTAGTGCATCCTCCCAATTGGGATCATCCAACACCGACGCTGGCCTGCGTCCGTCGAGGTCGCGGCGCGGCCGGTTGAACCACGCCATGATGCCCTCGGCGTCCCAATTGTGCCGAAGAATCGCCACAAGATGGGCAAAAACGCGAAGTCCGCGGCGAGGTTGGGTAGCCTGGCCTCGCCAGCGCGACAGTGTGCGTCTATCCACGCCGAGGACGTCCGCAATCGCCTGGTCTGGCACGCGCTCCAGCCATCGGCCCAGATCGCCCATCACCGTTCCGACATCACCCGGCACGCCCGTCACGTGCTCGTCGAGTGCGTCTCGAACGACGTGGCGAATGCGCTCAAGCACGACCATCAGCTGATCGCAGATATCAAGGTTGTTTCGTGGGTCTTCCTCGAGCAGGTCCCGCATGTCCAAGAGCGCCGTCGCGAGCGTCGCGAGCTGGTCCTTGTCGAAGTCCTCGGCATTGATCTCGTCGCGAAGCCTCTTCATCCGCTTTGCGATGTCTTCCCAATGGTCTTCGAAGGAGCAATCGGCCTCTGGTGTTTGACGGAGATGCTCGATGGCTTCTAGGAACCCGTCCTGCAGATCTTCGACCCTTTTGTCAAGTTGTCCGAGTCTCTGTTGATATGTCTGCACGGCCGTCATGTCTCCTCACTGTCTCTGGTACGGGACATTATAGCGACATTATGGGAGGCCGGACGGACGGCATCCACTCGTCTCTATGGGATTACGAGCTGGTCTTTAGCCGACAAGGGCGAGCGGGATCTGCTGCCAGCACACTCTTGCTAGCCAACATTAACGTACGAACGTCTTGTATGGCATACGCTCGGCACGGGTAGGTGCGATGCCTGGTATGGGCGCGGTAAGGCCGTTGCAAACCCGTTGCAAACGAGCCGAAAATGGCTTGTCTAAGCCAAACTCAAACCGATCGCCCCGATTACGTTCAAGAACCGCGAATATCCGCACATGTAGACGAAATGCCACGAAACGCTGAGCCTCATGGGTCTTGTTTCGCGGCATTTCGTTGTTGCTCGCGGTACTCGGGACCGCAGTAGGTGCCTTGCGGTCCTTTTTGCGTTGCGTCCGATGGGCAGGCTACCGGATCGGGGGTGGGGAGCACAGCACCGGAATCGACTTGTGCGCGTGATCTTCCAAGAGGGGCGCCCTGGGGTACTTCGGTGCACGAGCAGGGCCAATCGTCGTTCGCCGATGTCGGCGCTCTCTGATCTTTCGTCGTCGGACATGGGACACGATCCCCTGGATGAAGCGCTTGAGCAGATCTCACCCGAACTCGACGATGACCTTCGCCCGCTGATTGCTGCGCTTCAGGCGGGCGAGCCAATCGAGGATGCTTGGGAGCAAATCCTGCGGGAGATTCTTGATGAGGCTTGAGCGGATCTCAGTCCAAGCATTTCGCGGGTACCCCGATTTGATTGGCCAAGGCTTCCGGGCTATCCTTGTATATACTGGAGCGCATGAAGGTCGTAAAGATCCGCCGTGTCGGCAACAGCAATGTCATCTCGATCCCGCGGGAGTTCGAAGCCCAAGGCTATGCACCGGGCTCCTCGGTGCTTGTTGAGGAGCTACCGGGCGGCGAGCTGCGTGTCATGTCCACCGACAAGGTCCGCGAGCGCATTCGAGGCATCGGGGGACGTCTGGTGGCCGAGCATGGCGAGGCGCTGCAGATCCTCGCCGACCACGATCCCGACGCTCCACGACAGTAGCGCATTATGTCTGAGGGCCAGTCCGGCGAGTTCGCGCCGGTCTATCTCACGCTGGCGGATGTCCTTGAGCTGCACGCGCTGATCATCGGTGCCACGGCGGCTGAGGCCGCCGACCAGCTGCGCAATCGCGCCGGTTTGGAGAGTGCGCTAGCACGGCCAGAAACTTACGCCCACTACCAAGATGCAGATCTGGCGCTCCAGGCGGCCGTCTTGGCGCACGGGATCGCCGAGGGTCAGCAGTTCATTGACGGGAACAAGCGTACGGCACTGATCGCCATGCTCGCCTTCCTGGAGATCAACGGCTGGCGCGTCGAAGCTCCGGATCCTGAACTGGCTGACTGGATACTGAGCTTCAGTGCTGGCGCTACACCGGAGGATGTCGCCAGATCGCTGTGCAACGTGATGCGGAGTGTCGAATAGGCCTCCAGTAGGTCGTTATGTACGTCTGTTCGACATGGCATACAGGCGGTCTCGGCGGTGCCGGAGCCGGCCTCTACTTGGCATGACCGCTGCAAATCCGCTGCAAGCAGTCAGAAAACGGCTTGAGCAGGCCGATCTGAACTGATCGCCCCGATATGGCAGTTGTCTGCAAACGCGGACGACCTGCTTCCCGCCTGTGGCGTGTAACAGGGGAGTGCGGAGCTCTACCGGCAACAGAACCCGATGGGCCTTGAGACGCTGCGCCAGATAGCGCTGGTTCAGAGCGCCGAGATCGGGATCCCATCCACTCAGGGTCCGTAAAAGCTGGTCCGCCGGCCAGCGCGCAGATCAAGCCCCTAGAACACGGGCGAGCGCCACAGCGCCAACAGGGCAGCGGCCGAAGGGTTCTGACCTCGTCGGTCAGACGGCGTTGAGTAGGTACTTCGCGAAGATTCCATCCGCGGAGTGCTCGGCCTTGGCGATCTCAAAACCACATCGCGCGAACATCGGCTCCAGAAGCCAGCTGAAGGTGGAGTGCTCCTCGCGGACATGCTCCTCGAGCTCGGCGCGGCTCCACTCAACCTCAGGACTGTCGGCGCCTGTCGCGCACCAAGCCTCGATGTGCTCCATTGCTTGCGCAGGAGCGAAGTTGTAAACGACGTCCCACAGCCGGAACACGCCGCCCGGCCTGAGTATGCGGCGCAGTCGGCTCAACGCCAGTGCCTTCCAGAAGTCAGGAAGATGATGCAGGGCGTAGCGGGAGTAAATGAAGTCAGCGGGAACGGTTGTGTGCTCATAGGTGAGGAAGCCAGCCCTGACGGCTTCGACATTGCTGAGCCTGAGATCCGCGACCTTGGCCTTTAGCTGACTCAGCATCGGGTCAGATACATCCACCGCGATCACCCGCGCACACGCCGAGGCCACCTCGACGCTGAACTGGCCCGTTCCGGAGCCGAACTCCACGACGAGCGACTCTCCTGTCAAGCCAGCGTCCTTGAGCAGAGCGACCTCACTGTGTGCATCCGCGTCCTCCTTGGCGTCGTAGCGAGACGCGTGTTTCGGATCGAGGTTCTCTCTGCCGGCGTGGTGTGACTCATCGAGTAGCCAACCTGGCGTCATGCTGGTGCGGGGCTTTGCGCTCACGAGGCTCTACCTTTTGTGGCTGGCGGGACAGGGATCGAATTCATGATGGCTGCCGTTGATGGCTTTGGTTGCTGATCGCTGGAGCTGGCGGCGTCGCGGCGGTTGGCCGGGATGGGCGGCGGCGAGCGCTGCCTGGGGTGTCTCGTAGGCGACCATCCCGACGACTCTGCCGTCGCGGAAGGGTAGCTTGAGGATGAGGATTAGGTTCTCGCCCGCGTCAATGACCTCAACGAGTTCTCCAACGGCGCCGCGACGCATCGCTTGGGAAAGGAACTGAAGCGTCTCCTTTCAGCTGTGGCAGGAATCCCCGGTGGGTCCGTCGCTACTGTGCCACTGGACATCCGGATCGAGAATCTCCCGCAGCGCCTCTAGGTCGCCCTTGGCCACGGCCTCAAGTCCTCGCCGCGCGAGCTCGATGTTTGACCGTGACACCGAGGTCATTGTTCTACTCGCCCGCGATGCGGGTGGTGGCAGCCGGCGCAGGGACGTGAGAGACTCGCTGCCGAGCTGGTCATAGGCTGTCAGGCTGTGATCCGAATGTGCCCTGGCTGCTCCGAGACCCGCTCAAGCCAAGCGGTGATCGCCGGATAGAGCGAAAGGTCAAAGCCTCCCTCGCCCGCGACGTGTGTGTAGGCGTAAAGCGCGATGTCCGCGATGGTGTAGTGCCCGGCGATGAGGAAATCACGGGCGGAGAGCTCTCGCTCCATTGCGTCCAGCGCCTCATAGCCGGCCTGGCGTCTTGCCTGGATGACCTCCTGGCAAGGTGGCTGCTTCGCGAAATTCACCCAGAACCTGACGACCGCGATGTTTGGCTCATGAACGTATTGCTCAAAGAACAGCCACTGCAAGACCTTTGCGCTCTGGAACCGGTCTGTCGGAACGTAGGGCGTATCGCAGCCCAGGTACCAGAGAATCGCGTTTGACTCGGCGAGCGCGCGCCCGTCGTCGAGCACGAGCGTGGGCACCCGTAGAGCGGGATTTAGCTCCCCGAGCAGCTCCCTTCGGTTCGCGCGATCGACCACATCCACCTCTTGGCGCTCACAATCGACGCCCAAGTGGGCCAGCAGGAGCCTGACCTTGTAACAGTTACCCGAGACCTGGGAGTTGTAGAGCAGCATGTTGTTCTCGTGCCGGCACCGGCAGTGAGTCAAGTCAGCTTCTAGGGAGAATGCAGGGGTGCATCCGAACGGCACAGGGCCGATCGGTCCACGTCTGCGAACGATGTGTGGCCGGTCAGTGCAAGCGCGACGTCGATGTCCGCCTTGATGACCTCGAGCATGTGGTTGACTCCCGCCTGTCCGCGCGCGGCCACAGCCCAAGCCCAAGGGCGACCGATCAGCACCGCTCGGGCTCCGAGTGCAACCATCTTGAAGACGTCGAGGCCGGTGCGCACTCCACCGTCGACGAGCACCTCAACCTCGTCTCCCACCTCGTCGACTACATTCGCCAGCGCGCGGGCAGTAGGCATCACGCAGTCAAGCTGGCGTCCACCGTGGTTTGAAACGATCACCCCATCGACGCCGGCATCTACGGCATGGCGAGCGTCCTCGGGATCGAGCACGCCCTTGACGACGAGCCGGCCGGCCCAGTTTTCTCGCACCCAGGCCACGTCCTCCCACGTGACGCTTGGGTCAAACTGAGAGTCCACCCAATCCCTGAATGCGGCCGGAGTACGGGCGTTAGGGACCGCTTTCTCCAGATTGCCGAACGTGAGCGGCTTGCCACCGAGCGGGACATCGCGAATCCAGCGAGGGTGCGACGCGATGTCCAGTCCACGCTGGAGCTTGGCCCATCTCGACAGATTCCCAACGACGCCGTTACGGACATCGCGATGACGCGCTCCGACGACGGCGAGGTCTACCGTCAGCACCAAGACCGGCGATGAGATCGCCTGCGCGCGTGATAGGAGCTCCTGTGCGTAGCCCCGGTCGCGCATCACATAAAGCTGAAACCATGGCCGCGCGGTCGTCTTGCGCGCGACCTCCTCGATACTACAAATCGACACGGTGGACTCGACGAACGGCACGCCTGCTGCCTGCGCAGCAAGGGCGGCCTGGACCTCGGCACGTCGTGCCAGCATGCCCGCGAGGCCGACGGGGGCGAGGACGACCGGCATCGACAGGCGCTGCCCAAGCACTTCGACCGCCAGATCGCGGCTTGTGACGTCACGCATCACTATCTGTCGCAGGAGTACGCGCTCGAGCGCCGCCAGGTTGGCGTGCATAGTGCGCTCCTCGTATGCGCCGCCGTCGACGTAGTCAAACAGCTGCCGTGGCAGCCGCCGGCGAGCCAGCTCGCGATAGTCGTAAATTGTCGCCGGCGCGAGGCTGAGTGGCCGATCAGCGCGAAACCGCACGGCCCTACCCTAACGGACGAGCTGGCGATGAGGCAGGCGTGTGAGGTTTCGCAGTGCCGAAGCATGCGGCCGCGTGGGCGTTCGAGCGGAAACCGACAACGCGGCGAGTCGTGCGGGCCTATGCCTCTGCGGTCCGCGAGCTCGCAGCCGCTGACGCGCTTGAGGGGATCGTCAGATCACAAGGAGCTGGGTTGTGGGTTGGTCGTTAGTGGAGTTGGATGGTCTCGGTGAGGCTGTAGGTGGGGAAGCGGTCTTGGCTGTGGGTGTTGGCGCGGACTTGGCTTGAGAGTCTGTAGACGGTCGCTCGGCGTCCGGTGGGGGCGGGAATGGTGATGGTGTAGTGGCCGTTTGGGGTTGGTTTGATGCGGGCGATCGTCTTGGGGTGGGTGCAGTTTGTGCCCTCTTCGGTGATGGTGATTGGGGTGTGGGTGAGTGGGGGGAGGATTTGTCCGGTGAGGGTGATCTTGTCGTGGTTGTCGGTCGGTGGTTGGAGGATGAGGCGGCGGGTGAGCTTGAGGTTTAGTGAGCGGAGTTTGCCGAGCTTGGCTTGGTAGCGGGCTTGGTTGGTGTAGCGGATGTTGGCTGGGGGCAGCGGTGCGGTGGTGGTGAACAGTCCGTTGCGCAGGATCTTGGCGGTGGTGATCTTTTTGCCTTGGAAGAGGATGGTTGCCCTCTGGCCGGCGAGTTTGCCTTCGGCTGCGCCGGTGAGTAGTACGTGGTCCTGTTGGATGAGGACGTCGGTGAGGGTCAGGCGCCTGTTGGCGCATATGAGCGCGAGTTGAGCGGCTGCCCCAGGCGCCACTGGACGCGACATCACAGACACAAACCCAGGTTCGCTCACCGGCTTTGCTTTGACGTTTATTGTGGTCGAGGCGGTGGCCACGCATGCCTTGCCGCCGGCGGCGGTCAGCGTGACCGTATAGCTGCCGGCGATCTGGAAGGCATGTGTGAAGGTCGCGCCCGTGCCGCTGGCGCCATCGCTGCTCTCCCACGAGAACGTAGCGTTTGAACTGTTGCTCGCGGTGACTGTGAACTGGGCCGGCGCGCCGGCTGTCACGCTTTCGGGCGTCTCTATCAGTGGGTCAGGAACGACGCCTTCGTGGTCGGTCAGCTCAAAGGCACCCTTGTCCTGCGCCGGCGGTAGGCACGAGCCAGACCCATTCAGGGCACGCGGGTGCCCGGCGAGATCCGTGCTAGAGGGTTCCAGGCCGAAGGGGAGGCTCACCACGCCTGAGGGGACGCTGTCTACCCCGTCCCAGGTCGGGTTCAGCGTGTAGCCGGTGGCTGGGTTGGCGAAGATCTCGCTGAGTAATTCGGTGTAGGTGTTGCCATCGGTGCCGCTTTCGCAGTTGATCGCGCCGTGGGTCGCTGATTCGACTTGGCTTGTACTCGGCACCTCGGTGTAGGAGCAGTCCACTGCGACTCGCCTGACCGGCGGCGTGCTTGTCCTAGGCAAGGGCGGGCGGACCAGGGGCGGTGGGAGCTGGGCCGTCGGTGGCTCAACGAGAATTGAGCCCTTGACCTCTACGTGGGCGCTGCTCGCGGTGTTCGAGTCGACCAGGGCGGTGAGCGAGCTTGTCTGTTTGTCGCGGACGCCGAGGGTTGCGGCATCGACGGTCGAGTCGGCGAGCGTAGCCGACAACGATTCACCCCTGAAGGCTCCGAACGTGATCCCGCTGCCACCCGTCACGAGCGAGTTGTCGATAGCCAGCTGGACGTCTTCTGCGTCGATCGACGGCTCGCTTGCCGACATGCCTGCGATCGTGCTGTGCCTGAAGATGACCGTGTCGTGGTTTGGTTCACCCTGGTCGAGGATGGTCGGTTCGGCGGCGCGCGTGCCGCTTGTGAATGTGGAGCGCTCGGCGGTGAGAGACCCGGCGGTGCTGAGGGCACCGCCTTCACCCGCGACGTTTACAGACACATTGGTCAAGTTCGCATCGCCGCTGACGCTGACCCCGTCCGCGCGGTGGCTAAGGTTTAGCACGGTTATATTGTCGTTTTCGAGCGTCATCGCGCCGCTGCTTTCAAGTCCCTCGCCTTCGCCGGCGACCGTGATTTCATCGTCGGTTGCACGCAAGCCACTGCTGTATGCGCCGTAGCCAATCCCGGTCGGGTTTGTCAGGTTGATGGTGCTTTTTTCCAGGAGCATTTCGTTAGCGCTCGAGGCGCCGTAGCCTTCGCCGGCGACGTTTATGTGGCTTGCATGAATCGATATGCGTCCGCGCGCGTTTGCCCCGTATCCCGTGAACCGTTCAGCGCTGGTCAGGTTGATTGTGCTGTTCGTCAGGATGATTTCCCCGTCGGTGTTCTCGCCATAGCCCTTGCCGGCGACATCGAGCGTGACTTCCGTTGAGAAAATGTCCCCTTCGGCGTTGATCGCGTAGCCTGAGCCTTCTGGGTCGGTGATGTCTATCGTGCTTTCGCTGGCGGTGACCGGGCCGCGAGTATTGATGCCATACCCTTCGCCAGCGACGGTGATGTGCGTCTTTTGCACTTGGACTTCTTTGTTGGCGTTGATCGCGTAGCCAGAGTGGCTGGCATTGGTCACGGCGATTGTTGTTTCAATGGCGTGCACGCCCCCCCAGGTGTTTATTCCGTAGCCGCTGCCGTTTGCGGTCACCGTCGTGCCTTCGAGCGTCACGTTCCCGCTGCCGGTGAAGGTGCCTACGTCGAGCGCGTACCCTTCGGATTCGGTGCCGTCTACGGTCACTGACCCGCCTTTGATGGTGACGGCGCCAGTTTGCAGGTCGATGCCTTCGCCTTTGTTGGCCTGCTGGTCGACTGCCACGTCTGTGAGGGCCAGGTTCACCTGCTGGCCGTTGATCACGGTATAGGGGTCAGACGGGGCGTTGGCGACGCGAAGATGTTCGAGCGTCAGCGTACTGATCGCCCCAGTATCGATCGTGTTGGCGCCAAAGACGCCGGAGATGACCGTGCTTTTGGTGGGGTCATCGCTGCTGCCCGCGCCAGCGATGGTCAGGCCGTTCACGCTCGTCCCGAGCGCTACATCTTCGCTATAGGTGCCGGCGGCTACGTCGATCCTGGCGCCGACGCTCAACAAGCCGGCCTGTTTGATCGCGTAGGTGAGCGTCTTGCACGGTGTAGCCTGGCAGTTACCGCTATCGGTCCCGTGAGAGGCGTCCACGTTGAGCACCGTTGCAGCCGCGGCGTTTGCCGCCAGATAAAGGAAGGCCGATAGACAGGCCAGCATCACGATGGCCACCGATAGCTTGCTTGCGGGGCGTCGTGCTAGTCGGCGAAACGCTAAAGCGCTCCATGTCTCAGTTACTGAACGCCGCAGCCGCAAACGCGTCAGCCAAACCAAACACTGCGAGAACAGGCAACCGGTCATAGGGATCTCCTACGTACCGACTACGGGAGCATCGATTTAGCTAGACAGTGAACATGCGACGTCCACTGGCACTCCTTACAGGGCCACGAGCTTATTCATCGCTGTCGTTGATCTCAAGGAGTGATGGACAAAAGCGAATCGCTTTCGCCGAGACCCCGCGAACAGGATGGAGAGCGTGAGCGCCATAACCACGCGGTCCTTTTTGACCGCTGGCCTGTTTGGCGGTCGTTCCTTATGGCGCTCACGCTCCTACTACCATCATGAGCGGCTGCGATGGCCCGGTCCTAGCGGTAAATCCGTTGCTCTTTAGGGTGGTCTACCGCAGAGTTAGGCGCCTGGCGGCTCCGCGCCCTCGAGATGCGGCTGGTCCCCGCCGGCATCCGGCTCGGCGCGCAGAGCCGGATCGGCGATGATCCGCATGTCAACGCCGGGCAGCGCCTCCATCAGGCGACTAAGCAGCGACTCCCTGAAACGGCGCAGGCCCCGGCGTGGCGTGGGGCTGCCCATGAGCACATACGTCGTGCCGAGACGCCGCGCTGCCGCTATAGCCGCCGTGGCGACGTCTTCGCTCTCCTCTAGGAACAGGCGCGCCCCAAGCATCGCTGTGAGACGCCGCAGCGACTCGAGCTGCTCACGGTTCTTCGCACTGGGAGTGTGCCCAGGCGCCCTCACCAGCAGCACGTCCAGCCGTCCACCTAGCCGTTCGGCTGAGCGGGCGGCGCGCCTCACGATGCGCTCGGACTCGGGTGCTAGCGCCACCAGCGCAAGCAGACGCTCTGAGATCGGCTGGGGGGCGCCGGGAGCGCTTGCCAGTCCTTCTTCACGGCGGATCGGGGTCGTTGATGGCGTGAGGCGCTTGATCTCGACACCCTCGGCGACGTGGCGCAGCGCTGTCTCGCGCAAAGCGGCGAGATTCTCGATCTTGAAGAAGTTGTTGAGCGCGCCCGGCACCCGCTCTCGTGGGTAAACCTTGCCGGCGCGTAGCCGCTCAATCAGCGCCTCGGGCGTGAGGTCCACCAGCACCACCTCATCCGCGCTGGCTAGCGCTTCATCGGGGATGGTCTCCCTCACGCGCATCCCAGTGAGCTGGGTGATCTGGTCGTTGAGGCTCTCCAGATGCTGCACGTTGACGGTGGAGAAAACGTCTATGCCCGCATCGAGTACGTCTTGGACGTCTTCGTAGCGCTTCTCGTGCTCTGTCCCCGGGGCGTTGGTGTGCGCGAGCTCGTCGATCAGGCAGAGCTCGGGTTTGCGCGCGAGCACGGCCGGGAGGTCCATCTCCGCGAGCGGTGTCCCACGGTAGTCGACCATCCGCGGCGGGATGTGCTCGAGGCCCTGCGCCTGTGCGGTCGTATCGTCGCGGTCGTGGGGCTCGAGGTAGCCGATCGCCACGTCGCGCCCGGTGTCCGCCTCGGCGCGACCCTCCTGCAGCATGCGGTAGGTCTTCCCAACCCCCGCCGCCATACCTATGAACACCTTCAGGTGTCCGCGCTGGGGCGAGCTTGACGCTTCGGTGGCCACGGGAGCATTCTCTCCCACCGGCCGCCGGACGGGGGTTACCCCCCGAGCAGGTTGTGGACGATCAAGTCGATCAGCTTGATGCCGATGAACGGCGCGACGATCCCGCCGAGCCCGTAGATGAGCAGGTTGCGCCGCAACAGCGCGCTTGCGCCGATCGGCCGGTAGCGCACTCCCCGCAGCGAGAGCGGGATGAGCAGCGGGATGACGATCGCGTTGAAGATGATGGCTGAGACGATCGCCGATTGGGGGGTCCCGAGGTTCATGATGTTCAGCACGTGCAATGGTCCCCTGCCGCCTGCCGTGGTGGCGTACGTGGTGATGAAGATCGCGGGCAGGATCGCAAAGTACTTGGCGATGTCATTGGCGATCGAGAAGGTCGTCAAGGCGCCTCGGGTGATGAGCAGCTGCTTTCCCACCTCCACGATCTCGATCAGCTTCGTCGGATTGGAGTCGAGGTCCACCATGTTCCCCGCCTCGCGCGCGGCCTGGGTGCCGGTGTTCATCGCCACGCCCACATCCGCTTGAGCGAGCGCGGGGGCATCGTTGGTGCCATCGCCGGTCATCGCCACGAGCCGTCCGTCCTGCTGCTGCTCGCGGATCAGGGCGAGCTTCGCCTCGGGGGTGGCTTCGGCAAGAAAGTCGTCCACCCCTGACTCCTGGGCGATCTTGGCGGCGGTGAGACGGTTGTCGCCGGTCACCATCACCGTCTTGATGCCCATCGCGCGGAGCTGGTCGAAGCGCTCCTTCATGCCTTCCTTGATCGTGTCCTTCAGATACACCACGCCGAGGATCTGGTTGTCGCGGGCGACCGCAAGCGGTGTGCCGCCCTCGCGCCCGATGCGATCGAGCTGTGCTCGCAGCTCGGGCGGGGCCTGACCGCCCTCCGCCTCCACGAACCCGATGATCGCGTCACCGGCGCCCTTGCGCAATTGCTGCCCGTCAACGTTGACGCCGCTCATGCGGGTTTGCGCGGTGAAGGGCACGAACTCCGCGTGGATCTGCGCCATGTCGTGCTCGCGTATCCCGTACTGCTTGGCGAGCACCACGATCGAGCGGCCCTCGGGCGTCTCGTCGGCGAGCGACGCCAGTTGCGCCGCCTCGGCGAGCTCGGACTCGGGGACGCCCGGCATCGGGATGAACTCGGAAGCCTGGCGGTTGCCGAGTGTGATCGTGCCGGTCTTGTCGAGCAGCAGCACATCCACGTCCCCGCTCGCCTCCACCGCGCGGCCGGAGAGGGCGAGCACGTTGCGGCGAACGAGCCGGTCCATGCCCGCGATCCCGATCGCGGACAGCAGCGCGCCGATTGTGGTTGGGATCAACGCCACGAGCAGTGCGATCAACGTGGTCTCCGAAATCGACGTGCCCGCGAACAAACCAAACGGCCGCAGCGTCGCGACGACGATCATGAAGATCAACGTGAGCGCCGCGAGCAGGATGTTGAGCGCGATCTCGTTCGGCGTCTTGCGCCGCTCCGCGCCCTCGACGAGCGCGATCATGCGGTCGAGGAACGACTTGCCCGGCTCCTGGGTGATTTCCACGACGATGCGATCGGAGGTGACGCGCGTACCGCCGGTCACGGCGGAGCGGTCGCCGCCCGACTCGCGGATGACCGGCGCCGACTCGCCCGTGATTGCCGACTCGTCCACGGTGGCGATGCCCTCGATCACGCTGCCGTCGCCGGGGATCAACTCACCGGCTACCACAACGACGATGTCGCCGCGGGAGAGTGCCGAGGCCGCCTTCATCGAGCCGTCGCGCATCGTGGCGACGGTCTCCTTGCGCATGTTGCGCAGGGTGTCGGCCTGGGCCCGCCCACGCCCCTCGGCAAATGCCTCGGCCATGTTGGCGAAGATCACAGTCAGCCACAGCCATACAGCGATGGTGACCGTGTACCAGCCGGGCTCTGCGCCTGCGCCCAGGGGCTTCCCGCCAAACGCCTGGAGCAGGCAGCTGAGGGTGGTGATGAGAGCGCCGATCTCCACCACGAACATCACGGGGTTGCGGACCTGGACGCGCGGGTCGAGCTTGACGAGGCTGTCGAGCAGCGCGCGCTTGAGGATGTCGCGCTGGAACAGCGAGATCGCCTGGCGCTCGTGGGTGGCGTTGACGGCCATCGTTACTTCCCTCTTGTGAGGCGATCGAGTGCGAGGTTCAGCTCGAGCACGTTCACTCCGGGTTCGCCGGAGAAGCCGAGCCCGCGCGAGTCGGTGTATTTGGAGATCAAACCGTTCACCGTGCTCAGCGACAGCCCCCGCTTGGCGGCGATGCGGTGCGCCTGGATCCAGGCGTTTGCCTGTGATATTTCCGGGTCGAGGTTGGAGCCGGAGGTGTTCACCGCGTCAACCGGGATCCGTGCGACGGTGAGGGTCGGGTCGTATGGCGTGTTGAGTTCGAGGTAGGCCTTGATGTTTTCGGCATCGGCTTCCTCGGTTGCCTTGTCGTTGGGACCACGATTTGAAAACGTGCTGGACGCCGCGTTGTACGCTCCGCCTTCGGTGGCGGAGGGACGCGACTGGAAGTACTTCGCGTCGGGTTCGGTGACGAGTTCTTCTTCCTTTTCCTCGGGCTTGCCGTTCTTGCCGATCACCGGCGAGGAGAAGGACTGGCCGATTAGCTTCGAGCCCACGAGCTTCCCGTTGACGTAGATCTTCTGCCCGTTCGCGTTGCCGGGGAAGGCGACCTGGCTGACACCGGTGATGAACAACGGGTACACCAGCCCGAGCAGGATCGTGAACACGACGATCGCGATTACAGATGTGAGGATGTCGCGGCGCATGGCTAGTAGAGGTGTCCTGTCAGTCCCTGCACGATCGGCCCGAGAAGCAGGGCGGGGAAGAAGGTGAGCGCGCCCACGAGGACGATCACGCCGATCAAGAGCACCACGAACGTGGAGTTGTCGGTGCGCATCGTGCCGAGCCCCGCGGGGCTGACGCGCTTGCCCGCGAGCGAGCCGGCGACCGCGAGCGCGAAGAGGATCGGGGCAAAGCGCGCGAACAGCATGTCGAAGCCGCCGAGCAGATCGGCGAATGTGACGCCGTGGGAGCCGAGGTTGCCGGCGTTTGGCTGGATGAAGCCGGTGTAGCCGGCAAAGGCCGAGCCGTTGTTGTTGGCTTGGGAGAGATAGGCGTAGAAGGTCTCCGAGAACCCCTGCGGACCTACGCTGAGATCGGAGATCGACGCGCGTCCACCTTTGCTGGCGGTGGCCATCGCCGTGCAGAAGAGCGCAGCGAGCGGCGTTATGAGGATGCCGAGACCCGCGAGCTTTATCTCTCGCGCCTCGATCTTCTTGCCGAGCCACTCGGGCGTGCGACCAACCATCAGCCCACCGATGAACACGGCCAGCAGCACGTACAGGAGGATCGAGTAGAGCCCGGTGCCCACCCCGCCGAAGATCACCTCGGACGCCGATAGGTTGGCGAACGGCACCGCGCCGCCGATTCCGGTGAAGGACTCGATCGCGCTGTTCACCGCGCCGCAGGATGTGACGGTGGTGACGACGTCGAACAAGGCTGACCCCGCGATGCCGAAGCGCTGCTCCTTGCCTTCCATGTTGCCACCGCCCGACCCCGAGATCACATGCGTGTGAAGGCCGGCGGCGTGCTGGGCGGGCGAGCCGTGCGCCTCGGCGATGTAGGCGACGGTTACCGCGCCGAGGAACATCACAATCATCGTGGTGTAGATCGCGATCCCCTGACGGCGATTGCCGGTCATGCGCCCGTAGGCGAACACCAGGGACGCGGGGATGAGCAGGACGAGCAGCATCTCGAAGAGGTTGGTGAAAGCCGTGGGGTTCTCGAACGGGTGGGCGGAGTTGACGTTGAAGAAGCCGCCTCCGTTGGTGCCGAGCTCCTTGATGACCTCCTGCGAGGCGACTGGGCCCATCGCGATCGTCTGTGTGAGGCCGGTGATCGTGTGCGCCGTGAGGTAGGTGGTGAAGTTCTCGATCACGCCCTGGGAGACGAGCACGAGCGCCCCGATGACGGAGATCGGTCCGAGCAGGTACAGGACCGTACGCACCATGTCGCCCCAGAAGTTGCCGAGCCCCTTGCCGCTGCGGCCGACGATGCCGCGGATCAGCGCGACGGCCACCACGATCCCGGTCGCCGCCGACAGCCAGTTCTGGACGGTCAAGCCGATCATCTGGCTGAGGTAGCTCATCGTTGTCTCGCCGCTGTAGTACTGCCAGTTCGTGTTCGTCACGAACGACGACACCGTGTTGAACGTCACGTTCCACGGCGCCGGGTGATAACCGAGCGGGTTCAGCGCGTGGGGGACGAAAAACGCGTTCTGGGTACGCAGGATCGCGTACAGCAACAACCAGCCCGCGAGCGAGAAGAAGAGGAGGCTCTTCGCGTAGGCCTTCCAGTCCTGCTGTTGCTTGGGATCAACGCGCAGGATGGCGTACAACGCGCGCTCGGGACCGCCGAGCAACGGCGAGAGAAAGACGCGCTTGCCCGTGTAAACCTTCGCCATGTAGCTCCCCAGCGGCATGGCAAGCGCGGTCAGGATGACCGCGAACAGGACGATCGTGGCCCAGCCGGAGAAGGTCACTAGAGCTTCTCCCCGCGTATCAACGCGTAGAAGAGGTAGGCGATGATCGCCAGCGTCACGACTAGACCGAACACGTCGGCGCTACTCATGTGCGCGATCAGTGCTCCCGCCACCGTGGTCATATCCGATCTATGCCTTCGATTAGCAGGAGCAGGAGGGCGAACATGAGCACGCCCATCAAGATGGCTACTACGTCCATGACACGAGTATCAGCGACGTGTCGTTACGCTCGCATGACGATTCCAGCGAAACGCATAACGATTTCGTGACAGTCGAGCTCAACCGCCAATGTCAGCTCCCAGATCGCGAACGCGCGTCCGGAATCAGGGCGGTATCTCACCAACGGCGGAGGGGCGCCGTGGAAGGGCTATGCCGAGAAGCGATATCCCACGCCCGGGTCGGTGACTATGTGTCGGGGGCTGTTGGGCTCGGGCTCGATCTTGGCTCGCAGGCGCGCGATATGTGTCCGAAGCGTCTGCACGTCATCTGCGTACTCCGGTCCCCAAACATCGGTCAAAAGTGACCGGTGGGTCATCAGCCTCCCACGATTGCGGGCGAGGACGCATAGCAGCTCGAACTCGATTGGGGTGAGGTGGACCTGCTCGCCGCGGCGCTGCACGGTGCGCGCGCCGATGTCGATCTCGAGCTCGCTCGCTGTGATGCGGGGCTGCTCTTGGGGTCGCCCGCCGCGCCGCAGCGCCGCCTGCAGGCGTGCCACGAGCTCCCTCGAGCCGAACGGCTTGGTGACGTAATCATCCGCGCCTGCCTGCAGCGCCCTGACCTTGTGGTCCTCATCGCCCACTGCCGAGAGCACTAGGATCGGCATCTCGCTCCACTCGCGCAACCGCTGCGTCACCTCGACGCCGTCCATGTCAGGCAGCATCAGATCGATGATCGCCGCCTCAGGCGGACGTACAGCTGCACAGTCGAGCGCCTCAGAGCCAGTTTCGGCCGGTATGACCTCAAAACCGGCGTCGCGCAGCACCACCCGCAACGCCCGCAGGATCTGCGCCTCGTCGTCCACGACCAGCACGCGCCGGGCATGTGTCTGCCGTGGGGAGGGATTATTGATGCTCATCGGGTCGCTCTAGGCTTCGCTCGACGTCGGCTCATTACCCTCGCTCACCGCCACCGGCTCGCTGGGGGAGAGAGGCATTTCGAACACGAAGGTGGCACCCTGACCAGGAAGCGACTCCACGTACAGCCGCCCTCCGCTGGCCTGCATGAAGCCGCGCGCGATCGCAAGCCCCAACCCCGATCCACGGTGTCCGCCCTGAGGTGTGCCCGCCCGGTAGAACGGCTCGAACACCCGCTCGAGCTGTGCGGGCGGGATACCCGGTCCCCGGTCGACCACGCGCACCACGATCCGGTCGCCCACCGGTCTGCCCGGCCGTGCCTCCAGCAGCCCGAGGGCTTCTGCCGGACCTGTGCCTGGGCGTTGCTCGGCCGAGGCGACGCTCGGGGTCGGGTGCTCGCCCACGAGACTGTGTACAGCGCGGGCGCGAACCGAAACTGGATGCCCGCCGGAGTGCCGGCGGGCGTTCTCGAGCACGTTCACGAACGCCCTCTCGAGCTGTGTCGGGTCGGCACGTACGAGCGGCAGGTCGCGGTCGATCGAGAGTGAGAACTCCTCGGGCTTGGCGGCCAGGTCGTCTAGCGCCGAGCGGATCACCTCATCCACCGAGGTCCACGCGAACCTCGGCTCGGCGGCACCGGCCTCGAGTCGTGAGAGGTCGAGCAGGTTGTCGACGAGCCTTGATAGGCGCCGCGCCTCCTCGCGCACGATCACAACCATTTCCTTTCGCTCCGCCTCGGTGAGTGACAACGAGTCAAGCGCCTCGCCGGCTGTGGCGATCGCAGTGAGCGGGCTGCGCAGATCGTGGGAGACAGCGCGCAAGAGCGCTGTCTTGACAACGTCGGCCCGCCGCAATGCCGCTGTCTCGACGACGTCCGTGAGCAGTGACTCTCGTTCCAGCGAAGCGCTGAGGAGACCCTCGAGCGCTGGCACAATTCGCTCTTGCAGCCGGCGCAGCACTGTCTCGGGGGTGTCTGCCGGGACGATCAGCGTGCCCAGGCGGCGGGGCCCTTCGCGCAATGGGAAAGCTATGCGACGCTCATCGCCGGCGACAGCCTCGAGCTCGATCGCCGCGGAGGAGAGCCCGAGCACCTGGGAGAGTCGGGCGGCCGCTGTCGGCAGATCTTCGGCTAGCCGGCCACCTCGCAGCAACAGCCGCGCCATCTCCGCTGCCAGGTCAGCCTCCTGTCTTCGGTCGGCGGCCTCACGCCCCCGCGAGCGGGTGACCTCGGCCACCGAGCTGGCGAGCACCGCCGCGACGACGAATGTGATCAACGCCACCCAGTTGTCTGGGTCTCTGATCGTGAATCGCCCGACTGGAGGTAGGTGAAAGTAATTGAACGCTAGTGCGCTGGCCACAGCAGTAGCGACACCCAGCCAGAGCCCCCAGCTAGTCGACACGACCAGCACAGCGAGCATGTAGAGGACGCCGAGCGAGACGACAGGGGCAGCCTGCTTGAGTGGGTAGATGAGCAACGTACACAGCGCCACAAGCGACGCTGCTACCAGCAGGCCAACGCGCCGCGACGGCGGCTCACTAGTCAACAAGAAACCGAAAAGGCGCATTAACCCTTAGCTAAGCAGAAGGGGTAGCCGGCTTGCATGTACAAAGGTGGGAGATCACACTCATCGTCAGCTCCAGGCGAGCGAAATAACTACGAACAGCAAATACAAAAGGATCAGAAAGGCGGCCTGCGCCCGGCGCATTCCGCGCCTTGGCAGGAGCATGGCCAGGGACAAGCCCGTCATGACTAGAAGCCAGGAAAGCTGGAACTTCGCCAATGCCGAGAGAGCGCCGAGAGTGAGGAAGAGTGAGGGGACGATCACGCCCGCACCTAGATTGAGGGAGTTACTGTTGAACGTCTCGCCGACTAGTGCTGCGCTGCGGCCTGAGATACCCAGCCGCACACCAGTGATCGCGTTGGGGATACTGGTGAGGGGGGCGAGGATGAGCACGCCGAGCACCACGTTTGAGATGTGCCATCGGCCGGCGAGCGCGAGCGCTGACTGGACCATTCCAGCGCTGCCAGCGATGATCAGCGCTACGTCGAGCACGATCAACACGAGCAGGTGATGCGTCGGGTCTGAGGACAGCTCGCGTGTCGCCGTAGATTGAGGTCGCTGGGCGAGCGCGTCCGCAAGGCGGGACACGAGGTGGGCGGTTGGCCGTGTGCGCTTGGCCAGTATCAGCTCCGATCCGCCGACGATGAGCAACAGGTAGGGAACTACTACACACGCGCCGGCAAGGGCGGCGATCAGCGGGTCGAGCCACCCGAGCAGCACGGCTGCACCCATAGCGGTGATCGCAGCGCCGATCAGACCCTCCAGCAGCAGGGTGTCGCGCGCAAGGCTGACGCTGCCCGCGAGCAGCCCGCTGACGCCGATCATCGCCGCGAGATTGAACGTGTTTGACCCCACCAGCACGCCGATGCTCACCCCGTGTGCGCCCTTCGCCAGGGCGAACAGTGCCGATGAGATCTCTGGGCCGTCAGCTGCCAATGCGCTGAGCAGCCCCACGAGCGCCTCGGGGAAACCGAAGCGCAAACCCAGTCGGTCCAGCCGGCGCGCGAACATGCGCGCCGCGAACAAGGTTCCGGCCAGCGATAGAACGAACAACGGAACGGCTAGTGCAGGCGCCACGATGTTCTGAGTTTCGGTGCCGGTATCAAGCTAAAGAGCGTGCCTGCGAGCGACATGGACGCTTCACCTCGGTCGACGACAAAATGGCGCCGACCAGGCTTCCCGGCACACCTCAAATAGATGCTACATCAGCTCGGTCGTCGTCGATGCCGCCGCGGTGAGAGCCGCCTGCGCCCGGAGAGCAGCCGGCCGTGTTCCCGTGCCACCCGGCGCTCTTGCTGCTTTGCCAGATCGCGCTCTTCGCCCAATCCGATTTCGAGGAAGACGAGCAGCACAGCGCCGGCAAGGCCAAGCGAGAGCAATGCGATCGTGAGGATTTCGCCCTCAATGCCCGTTACCAAGATGGCGCAGAGTATGCCGGCGATCACGACGACGCCGACTGCGCCAAGCACGATGATGCGCGAGCGAAGGGCCATCACTACAGCTATAGCGTGGCCCTTTCGCTGCGCTAGCCTCTAGCGCGGGAAGACGCGGTCGAGGATGGCGGTGTTGCCGATCGTGTCGAACGCGATCACCTTGCCGCTGGAGTCATATGTGAGCACGTCGACGCTCTCATCGATCTCACCGTCCAGGTGCGCGGTGGTCAGCACCACAACCTTGTCTTCGTCGGCGATGAAGTCGTGTGGTTCGGTGCGAAAGCCCCGGCTGAGGAACCGCGCCCACAGCTCGCCGACCTCCTGCCGACCATGATATTTGCCGCTGAGTGCGTTGTTGCCACGCACGGTCCAGTCGATCGAGTCGTCGATGTTGCGCATCGCGGCTTCCGCGTCGCCATGACTGAACGCCTCATACGCCGCCTGCGCGGCGTGCTTGTTCTCTAGCGCGCCCATTTCTTGCCCTCCTTCTTACTGGTGGTGT
This sequence comes from Solirubrobacteraceae bacterium, assembly GCA_025451035.1. Classification (GTDB taxonomy): domain Bacteria; phylum Actinomycetota; class Thermoleophilia; order Solirubrobacterales; family Solirubrobacteraceae; genus Palsa-744. Next base: position 57,276 of record JANWLE010000010.1, on the reverse strand, counting down.
GCTCACGCTGACCCAAGTTCGCATGAGCGTCCCCTTCACGAGCGGGCTGGCGGTGGCTCGCCCCACGACACGAGCTCAGCCGCTCTGACTCGGTCACTGCGACGGTATGACCGGCAGCGCTGCTACGCATCGGGGTTCCTACCGACAGAGCCATCCGTAGTCCACCACGAGCGGCGCTCATACTGGGCCGCCTGCTTAGGTTGTGCTCGTGTTCAGCTGTTTTCGGCCGGAGCAGCGTCTGGTTTGCCTATCCGATGGCACTGGTCAGGCGTGTGCACGAGAGTGTCGCTTCGGTTGAGACCATCAGCCATGCCGGCGCCGAGTGCGTGAATTGGCGTTACGCTGACGCGATGCGCACGTTCCCGACCGCACCTGTTGCTGGCGGCTCGCTCATAGCCGGGTACGCGGTCGCCGCGAGCAGCGGATCGCGGCCGCTCGGCGGTGTAATGCTCGCCGCCGGTGGACTGTGGTGCGCGGCGGCGTGGACCCGGCGTCACGGCGGGCGTGCGGCGCTGGAACTGGTGGGTGCGATGTTCGGCGCGTTCGTGCTCTCCCACCTGCTCGCGCTCGCGGTCGGGGCATGGCCGTCTGTGCTGCTGCTCGCGCTGGGCACCGCCACGGTCGTGTGGCTCAGGGCCGACACGCACGAGTTGCAGGCCGGCTAAGTTCGAGCATCTGGCATGCTGCTCACGTCGCCGGCTGTAGGCGCGCCGGTTTCGGCCGCTCGGGCGCCCATGGCGCGCACCACGTAAGCGGTGTAGTCGTCCTGGCCCTCTAGCGAGTGGCGCCACCTCGTAGGCACAAGTGCGCTCTACCCGAGTGAGCGCAAAGACACAGGCCCTCTAAACGTGGGCTGTCAGTAGTTTGCTCGAGTCGCTTGAGGCAAGCTGCGGATGTCGTTCCGGCGGCTGCCAGGCAGGCTTTTTCGCAGAGCGTCTGCTGGGCACGCTTCGATCGAAGGTGGCGAGTGAGCTATGAGAGCGCTGGTCGTATACGAGTCGGTTTACGGGAACACCCGCGCAGTGGCCGAAGCTATCGCGGAAGGACTCGATGGCGCCGACACCGTCGCTGTCTGCGACGCCACGAATCGCTCGCTTGATGTCGAGCTCCTGGTGGTGGGTGGGCCCACCCACATGCATGGGCTCTCGACGGCTCGCAGCCGCCAGCTGGCAGCCGCGGCAGCGCAGGAGGATCCTGATGTCACCGTCGAGCAGTCAGCTATGCGCGAACCCGGGCTGCGGGCTTGGCTCCACGATTTGCCGAGCAGAGATGGCGGCTGTGCCGCGGCGTTTGACACCCGCCTCGACAAGTCGCCGTGGCTTACCGGCGTAGCGGCGCACGGCATTGCTCGGCGCCTGCGCGGCCGCGGCTACGAGCTGCTGGGCAGCGACAGCTTCCTGGTCCAGGACTCGGAGGGGCCACTCGAGCAGGGTGAGCTCGATCGTGCTTGTCACTGGGGAGACGCCCTCGCGCATGTTGTGAGCGCAAAGAGCTCAAGCGGGGTGCAGAGTTGACCCTCATCTGGCTCATAGTGTGGTTTATCGCCGACCGGACTGGCGGCCACGAGCCGTTGCTATTGAACCCCGTGAACGCCTGGGCTGCGACATTGATACTCGCGGTTGCCCTGGATCTCAGCGCTGCACACGCGCGTGGGCGGCGAGGCTTCTAGCTGCTTGTGCTGGAGCTAGACACCGCGGTGGCGGCTTTCGGTTAGAGGCGTGGGTAGATAGCTGAACCTGGCAGCGGGCTCACACGGATGGCGGCCAGCTAGCGGTCATCTAGCGTGTCGGGCATCGACGGAGCGCGAGACGGGCTGCTGTCCCTGGATAGGAGCAAGTGATGATGTACTGGAACGGTCACATGAGTACCGGCGGCTGGATCATCTCGGTGCTGTGGACTGTCATCGTGCTTGCGCTCGTCGCCGCAGCGATCGTATGGCTCATCTCGGCGCTTTCTCGCGGAAATCCGGTCGACCGATCAGCGGTCGACCGATCAGAAGCCTCGGCTCGCGAGATCATCGACCGACGCTTGGCGCAGGGAGAGATCACCATTGCCGAGTATGGGCGTCTGCGCGACGCGCTCAGCGGCAAGGCCGCTCAGGTGCCCGTTGAGTCTGGGTCAGCACAACCAGCAAGCCCATCAGGGTAGGAATCGCTGGCGCGCTGGGCGCCGTAGTCGCACTTCCGCTGCGGGCTGATCGGTCATGTCCGGTTCCACCCGGGCCGTCGTGCCGCGCAGTCACGCAGTGGGGCTCGCAGGCGCTGGAAATAATATCGGTAGCCGATATTATTTCCTGTATGGCGTCTTCTGACAACGCCCGCTACCCCAGCGACGCTCTCGTCGAGCCAGACCGCCGGCCGCGGGATGCGCCGGAGCGTGCTCTCGGAGACTTCGTGGTAACGCATGGTCTTCTGTGGCTCGTACCGATCGCAGTCGCGATCGGCGCGTGTGTCGCATTCGTGGCTCTCGGCCTGCTCGATTTGATCGGGCTGGTCACCCATCTCGCATATACCGGAAAAACCGGTGTACGCATCCAGCGTCCTGACATCGCTCCACTGGGTCTGCTGTCCGCGCTGGTGCCGGTAGCGGGAGGGTTGATCGTTGGCCTCATGGCGCGCCTTGGCTCAGAGCGGATCCGCGGTCACGGTATCCCGGAGGCGATGGAAACGATCCTCTTGCGCGGGAGCCGTATGGAGCCACGGCTGGCGGTGCTCAAGCCGCTTTCGTCCGCGATCAGCATCGGCACTGGCGGTCCATTCGGTGCCGAGGGGCCGATCATCGTCACCGGCGGGGCGCTCGGCAGCATCTTCGGCCAGCTTCTGCACCTGACCTCCAGTGAGCGGCGTAGCTTGCTTGTCGCTGGTGCGGCTGGTGGCATGACAGCCGTCTTCGGCACACCGGTGGCCGCGGTCCTGCTCGCCGTCGAGTTGCTCCTGTTCGAGTGGCGACCCCGCTCGATGATCCCCGTTGCCGCGGCGGCCATGGCGGCCGAGGTGGTGCGTGAAGCACTCACCAACGCCGGCCTGATCCACTCAGTCCCGCTCTTTCCGATGGCCGGCGCCGGTGTGCTTGCGCCCGCGATGATCGCCGGTGCGGCCCTAGTCGGTCTGGCTGGTGGTCTGCTCGCCTGGATCATGACACGCTGCGTCTATGCGGCCGAGGATCTGTTCGGCCGGCTGAAGCTTCACTGGAGCTGGTGGCCTGCGCTTGGCGGGTTGGTTGTGGGACTCGGCGGCCTGATAGATCCACGCGTGCTCGGGGTCGGCTACGAAACGATCGGTGCTGAGCTCGCCGGCCGGCTCGCTGTCAGCGCCCTGATCGCGCTGCTGCTCGTCAAGCTCACGGTGTGGTCGATCGCGCTCGGCTCCAACACGAGTGGCGGGATACTTGCGCCGCTGCTGATGCTCGGCGCGGCGCTCGGCGGTCTGCTCGGCGCGCTGTGTGGCGGCGCGGGAGAGGGAGTCTGGGCGCTGCTCGGGCTCGCCGCCGCGCTCGCGGGAGTAACCCGTTCGCCGTTTACGAGCATCATCTTCGCTGTCGAGCTCACCCATAGCGTGGGGTCGCTATTCGCGTTGCTGGTCGCGTGCACGCTCGCGCACCTCGTCAGCGTGCTGACGCTGAAGCGCTCTATCCTCACCGAGAAGGTCGCGCGCCGCGGGCACCACATCACGCGCGAGTACGAAATCGATCCCCTCAGTGCCATGCTCGTGCGCGATGTGATGTCCAATCAGACGACGCCGGCCGCGCTCGCCCTCGAACTCCGCGCTCAGGCCAGCGGCTCGCCCGTGGCCTACCCCGACGAGACCCTGCGCGCGGTCGCGGACCGTATGGTCCTGAGCGAAAGCACGATCCTGCCGGTCGTAGCACGCGGTATGCCCGATCGGACGCTCGGCCTGGTCAGCCCGCTCGATCTGCTGCGCGCGCACGAACGTGTGCTTGACGCGGAGCGCCGACGCGAGCGTACGCTCGACCCGCGCCGCTGGGGAATGTCCGCGGCGCTGCGCGAGCGCCCAGGCGAGGTCTCCGGATGACATCCAAGCGGGCCGTCGCGCCGCTACGAGCCGAGGACTATCAGCGTCTGCTGGCGTTCCGTATGGAGCTGCGCGCGTTTCTACGCTGGAGCGAAGAGGCTGCTCATCAAGCGGGCCTCACTCCCTCGATCCACCAGCTGCTGCTCGTGACCCGCGGTCATCACACGGTCGCCGAGGGGCCGACCGTGGGGGAGGCGGCCGAGGCGCTTCATATTCGCCACCACAGCGCGGTCGAGCTCGCCCAGCGAGCCGAGGCGATGGGGCTCGTCCAGCGCGAGCGCGACGGCGAAGACCACCGCCGCGTTCGCCTGCGGCTCACAGACGAGGGTCAAGCCTGCCTGGAGGTGCTCACGCGCGATCACCTCGCGCGCATCGCTGCGCTGGCCCAAACGCTCGAAGGTGTTGTTCACCAGGTTGCGCTCGAGGACTGAGCGATCGCGCCGCAGCTTCCCCGACACGGCGCATGCGTGGGTGACCGCGCCGGGCCTCAGCGCAGCGGCGTACTGGCGTCGCGGAAGTAAGCGGCGTTCTTCTCGATGTAGTGATGCCACTCGGCCGGCACCGCGTCTTCGGGCAGGATCGCGTCGACCGGGCAGGCCTCCACGCAGGCATCGCAATCGATGCACTCCTCGGGGTCGATGTAGAGCTGGGAGGTCTCGTCGAACCCGGTCTCATCGGGCGTCGGGTGGATGCAGTCCACCGGACAGACCTCGGTGCAGCTGCCGTCCTTGACACCGACGCAGGGCTCGTTGATGACATAGGTCACGGCGTACTCCTCTCGAGAACATTTACACAGTGATGCTAGGAAAATAGCGCACCGGCCTCTATTTTCACAAGTTTGTGTGTAAAATCGGGTGGGCGATGAAGCGTCACCCTGCCCTTGCCCCACTCTCGCGCGACCACCACCACGCGCTGGTTCTCGCCCGGCGTCTACGGGAAGCGAGCGCCGCCACAGTGAGCGCCGAGGCGGACAGGTTCCTAGGACACTGGCGCGAAGAGGAGCGGCTGCACTTTCGCCTGGAGGATGAGATCCTGCTGCCCGCGTATGCCGTTTTCGGTGACCTCCAGCAACCTCCCATCATCCGCATGCTGCTCGACCACGTCCTCATCCGCCGCGACGCCGAGCTCCTGTCCAGAGAGCCCTCGCTGCAGCTGCTGCACGCGCTCGGCGTCACGCTCGAGGCGCATGTCAGGCTCGAGGAGCGCGAGGTCTTCCCGCTGATCGAAGACGCGATTCCCGCCCCCGAGCTGCAAGCCCTCGGCGAGCGCCTGCGCCAGGGCCTGCGGGCGCAGGAGAGCTGATGCGGCCGACGGCGCTGTTTACCCTCGACCGTCTGGCACGATCTCGCTGAGATGCGCACGTATGAGATGGCGCTCCTGCTGCACCTGCTTGGCGCGATGCTCTTCGTCTCCGGCATCGTACTGGCCGGGATGACCTTCGAAGTCGCGCGGCGCGCCCGCACGCCGGCGGAGGTAGCGCTGATGCTCGGTCTCGCGCGGATCGGGGTTTTGCTCGTCGCCGTCGGTGGAATCCTGCTGCCGGTCTTCGGGCTGTGGCTGGTGCATCTCGGCGGCTGGGGCTATGGCTCCGGCTGGGTTGACGAGGCGATCGTGCTGTACGTGCTTGCGCTGGCGCTCGGTGGCCTTGGTGGGCGACGGCCAAAGCAGGCGCGTAAGCTCGCCAGTCGATTGGCGGGCGAGGGATCGGAAATCAGCAGCGAGCTGCGCGGATTGCTCGACGACCGAATTTCGCGGGCGGCGAACTATCTCTCTTCTCTGCTGATGCTGGCGATCATCGCCCTGATGGTCTTCAAGTGAGGCCAAGTGAGGCGCCGGATTCCGGACGTCGGGGCCGAATGTGTAGTCCTTGATTTTCATAGTGTCACTGTGCAAAACTCGCCGCAATGCTCGATATTCCACGCACGGTTGATCCCGGCGACGCGCTAGCCCAGCCGACGCGAGCGCGGCTATTTGCGCTGCTGGACGAGCTGAGACGACCCGCACGCACAGTCGAGCTGGCCGAACGTCTCGGGCTTCACCCAAATGGGGTGCGCATTCATCTCGAGCGGCTCATGCGGGCGGGGCTGCTCGTACGGTCTCGCGCCCGCAACGGACGGGGGCGACCACCGGATTCGTGGGCGATTGCGCCGGGGGCTAGGCCGGCGGGCGAGCCGCCGCGCGCGTACCGCGACCTCGGGCGCTGGCTGGCGCGCGCGATGCGGTCCGGTCGTGTGGGGGTCCGCGGTATGGAAACGACCGGGAGGGAGATCGGCCGCGAACTTGTGGGTGAGACGGCTCGGGACGGTGACTCCTCGCTCGAGATGATGCTTGCCGCGCTCGGCTTTCAGCCGTCGCCGCGAGCGGGCGAGAAAGGGACGCTCACATTCTCTCTTGGGAACTGCCCCTACCGCGACGCAGTGAGTGAAAACCAGCCGGCGGTCTGCGCCTTGCACAAGGGCCTCACCCAGGGCATGCTCGAGCAGCTCGAGCCTGGCGCATCACTCACCGCCTTCACGCCGCACGACCCCGAGCGGGCCGGATGCGTGATCGAGGTGCAGGGCAGCCGGGCGCTTGCTGGTACATGAGGCCTCTCCCAACCAGTCGTCGGGAGGGATCCTCCTCTTTCGGAAAGAAAACGAGAACAACCTGAGCGCCCAGCTAGAAAAGGTAGGGCCCTATGAGCGAAGCGTCGCCGACCCCCCTCGTCAGCGAGGCCGCCTTGAGTAAAGCCATGGGGTTCGCTGGACTGCATGCCCGGGGCGGTGGGCGAGCGGCCGTCCTCATCGGGGTGGCCGCGCTCGTCCTCGCGCTCGTGCCCGCTCGTCCAGCCCGAGCTCTCTCCACGCAGCAGTCGGGTCTGCTCGCGCTCGCCCAGAGTGGAGCAAGACAGGCGCGCGAAGCATTCAGAGACGGCGCGCACGGCGTCTGGAACGGTCATAGCAACGTGCCCTTGCACTGGTACGACGAGCGCCTTCACTCACACAACCGCTATCCCCTTGCGACGATCTGGGGGGCGGTGCCGCTTTTCGAGTCGCTCTGCGCCATCACGATCGCTGACCCAACGCCCGCCAACCGCCGCGCCCTGGACGTCTTCGCCGAGGGCGCCCGCCCGCCCGCTGCGGCTGCGCGCAAAGGCTCTCTCTCGCGCGGCGCCAAGATCCCTGTGTATATGGGCGCGGAGTCCTACTGGGATCGGGCGGTGGAAGGCTTCGCTCCCTACCCGGGGGATCGCGGGGCGGCGAACACGTGGTTTGACGACAACTCGTGGTGGGGTATCGCCTTCATCGACGCCTACCGCGCACTGGGCAAGCGTCGCTTCCTGGACGACGCGCAGGCAGCCTTCGATTTCATAGCACGACGCGGCTGGGACTCATCCACCGGTGGGATGTGGTGGAACACCGACCACACCCCCGCCGGGCAGAAGTCTGGTGAGGCGCTCGCCGCCGGCTCTCTGCTGGGGGGGCTGCTCGCACAGGCATGGCAGCAAGCCGGCAGTGCGGCGCTCGCCGCCGCGGACCTGCGCAGGGTCAAGCAGTTCTTGAGCTGGGGTGACGCCAACTTCGCCGACTCGGACGGTCTCTACTGGCGGACACAGAACGATCCCACACCGATGCCGTATGTGGCGGGGGTCGAGATCGAGGCAAAGGAGCTCCTCTGCCGGCTGGTAGCCGCGGGCAATCCCTACTGCGCGCAGGCCACTCGACTCGCCGACGCCGCCTATGAGCGCTTTGCCTACCGTCTGAACATGGGCCCTCAGTTCGACGTGATCTACCTGCACTGGATGCTTGTCTACGGGCAGCAGACCGGCGATCCACGCTGGGCGGCGATGGCACTCACCTTCGCCAAGCAAGCGCAGGCCCACGCACGCTCTAGCATGGGTCTGTATCTGAAGGCATGGAACGGCAGCGACATGTCTGCGCACCAGGCCGAACCAGACATGTTGCGCACAGACGCCGCCACCGTCGAGCTGTTCGGCTGGCTGGCCGCGGACGGCCCCTAGCGCGGCGACTTGAGCGGAGCTTCATGTGGAAGGTCTCATCTCGGCCACGAGGACGCTACCGCAACCGCGAAAGCCGCTTGCTGCGGGCGACATGAGTGGTCGGGTGGTCCTTTGAGGCCACCGAGCGCGGCAGCTACGTACCGGGTATCGGTGGTTTACCCCCTTGCCGGCCAGCCTCGTCTGCATCGAAGCTGGGTAAGCACACTAATACGGGTGGGTAGCGGCCTGGCAGGAGGTGCCGAAAGCCACCATTCGAACGTCTCCCAAGGAGCCGCTTTCCACGAGATGAAGACATTCCTGAGCAAAAGCAGGATCTCATCCTGGCGAAAAGCTCACGCCCTCCATAAGCGCCCCCAATTGAAGCCCGGAGGGGCCATCTCAGACGCCGATTACGAGCTGCTGGACGTGACCGGGCCGGTCCGCAGGTGGCACGAGCGGCGCCTGATCGTCCTCGGCACCGCGGCCGTGATGTTCATCGCCACGATCCTCGCGCGTGAGATGCTGGTCAACGACCGCGGGGTTGTCGTAGGGCTGCTGTTCGTGATCCCAGTCGCGCTCGTCGGCCTCGAGCTCGGGATAGGCGCCGGAGTGCTGGCCGCGTTCGGCACGCTCGCATTGGTGGCGCTTCACCCGATATCCAATAACCCGACGCTCGACGTCGTCGGGATAATCACCCGCGGCACGGCGCTGCTCGCGGTCGGCATACTTTCCGGTCGCTTCAGCGACCGCATGCGCGCCGCGCAATCCCAGCAGCGCCAGCTGCTGCACTCCGGACTCGAGCTCGCGCATCTGGCGGAGCCCGAAATGCTGAGCGTCATGCTCGCCGAGCAGGTCAAGCGGATCGCCGATGTCGAGTACGTGCGTGTCGAGCTTGCCGGTGCTTCGCCCGTAGAGGTGGGGCACCCCGCTGACAAATATTTGCGTGTGCCGATCACGTTGCGTCAGAGACGCTTCGGGGCGCTCGAGGTCGGGATCGAGGCCGATCGCCGGTTCAGCGTCGAAAAGCGGCTGCTGCTAGCGGCTCTGGCCCTGCAGGCCGCGGTCGCCGCCGACAACCATCGGCTGCTTGCGGTGGAACGCGACCGGGCTGCGCTCCAAGCCGACCTGCGCTACACGCAGCGGCGGCTGCAGAACCAGTGGCGCAGCGCCGGGCGCATTCTCGACGTGCACGAGCAGGAGCGCCTTGAGATCGCGCGTCAGCTGCACGAGCAGGCGGCTCAAGCGATGGCGGCGTCCCTGCTCGTCGTCGGCCGGCTCGAGCGCGACATCGTGGACGATCTCGCCCAGGCGCAGCTGGAGCGCGCCCGCCACAGCGTTCGCGAATGCATCGCGGAGCTGCGGCAGCTCGCCGGTACGCTGCGCTCGCCGGTGCTGCAAGAGTTCGGGTTGCTGGCGGCGCTCGAACGTCTGTGCGAGCGCGAGCGAAGCGAGCGCAACCGCGAGGTCATGCTCTTACCAGAGGCGTTGCCCGAACAGCTGCCGGCGGACACCGAGACGCTCGCCTACCGCGTCACCGAGGAGATGCTGGCCGCGCTCGACGGTCCGCTCACGCTGGGCGTGGGCATGGCCGCGGACGGCGAGCGGCTCCAGATCAAGATCGAGGGGCCGGCCCTCTCCACCATTGATCCCCAGCCGCTGCCGATGCGACTGGCGACGCCCCGCGCTCGCCTGGAAATGATCGGTGGATCGCTAGAGATCTTCTCAGACAGCGGTGAGGGCGTCGCCGTCGGCGCCGAGGTTCCGCTCGCGACCTGGCTCGATAGTCCGGTCGAGCTCGGACAGGACGCGAACGACGGCGGCCTTCCCTTGGGCGATGCACTGAGGCACGCCGATCCCCCGGTAGGCAGCACCGGCGAGCTCTAGCCCCGGCAACTTGGAGACGTGCTCCTCGAGCCGCGCCATCCGGTCCAGATGACCTGGCTCATACACCGGCAGGGCGTGGTGCCAGCGGGTGACCATCACGGTGAGGGGCCTGCCGAGGAGGCCCATCGCCTGCGTCAGCTCGTCGCTGATCGCGCGTGTCAGCTGCTCGTCATCCAGGGAGGACGCGCGGTCGATCGCGGGGCGTGCGATCGAGCAGCGCAGCCACAGCTCTTCACCGGCGGCGAGCGGCGTCCACTTGGCTGAAAGCCAGGTGCAGGCGCCGAGCAGCCAGCCGGTGCTCTGCGGCACCAGAAAGCCGGCGCCGTGCAACGGCGCTCTGGCGGCCGAGCTCGGGTAGCGGAGCGTCAGCAGGACGGTCGAGGTGTAGCGCACGCCGCGCAGCTCATCTGCTGCGGCGGGACTCAACGCGCTGAGCATCGAGGACGCCTCGCTGGCGGGCGCGGCGATCACGATCCCGTCGGCCGACAGCGTCTCGCCCGCCGACAGCTCAAGGCGGTAGCGGCCGTCGCCCGCTCGCTCGATCCGAGTGGCGCGCGTCTGCAGGCGCACATCGGCGGGTGCGATCTCGTCCCGCAGGCGATCCACGATCCGTTGCAGGCCGCCCGCGACAGTGACGAACATCGGGCCGCTGTAGGGGGGTGGTTTAACGCCACGCGAGGCGAGAATGAGGCTCCGGTGCTTGCGCGCCAGCGTCTCGATCTGCGGTGCTGTGGCCCTGACGCTCAGGCTGTCGGAGTCGGCGGCGTAGATCGTCCCCAGCAGCGGGTCCACGAGCCGGTCGAGCGCCTGCTGTCCCAGCCTGCCACGCACGAGCTCGCCAACCGAGCGGTCCTCCCGCGCTTTGGCGGCGGGTAGCACGAGGTCGAGCGCGGCGCGCGCCACGCCGCTAGGGGAGAGGATGCCCGAGCGCAGCAGTGGCATGGCCCCGTCCGGCAGCCCGGCGAGGATCCCTGCCGGCAGCTCGCGCAGCCGCCCGCGCGCCCACACGTAGGTCGTCTTCTCCGCCGGCGAGATCAGCTCTCCCTGAAGGCCCAGTTCGCGGCACAGCTCGAGCCCGCCCGGGACCTTCGTCAAGAGCGCCTCGGCGCCAACATCGACCGCCTTGGAGGCGATCTGCTCGGTGCGGATCTTCCCGCCGAGCCGCTCGGAGGACTCGACCAGCGTCACCCGCACGGGCGCGGTGCCGGCGCCGAGCAGCGCACGGGCAGCCGTCAGCCCGGTGATCCCGCCTCCCACGACGACGACATGCCTCTGGCTCATCCCGCCGCCGTCAGTTGCTCTCGCTGCAGTACGACGTCTGCGAGCGCGCTCAGGAACATGGGGTCCGTGTTCGGCGAGTCGGTGCGCTTGAAGGGGAGACCTGCCGCGGCGGCCACCTGACTGCATTCGATGTCCAGGTCATACAGGATCTCCAGGTGGTCGGAGACAAAGCCGGCGGGGCACACGATCAGGCCGCGGCTGCCGGCGCCGGCCAGCTCGCCCACGACCTGCACGATGTCCGGTCCAAGCCATTTCTCGGAGGTGCGTCCGGCGCTCTGCCAGCCTGTAGACCAACGCTTCACCCCGGCGCGTTGAGCGACCGCCTCGGCAGTCTCGCGCAGCTGCTGCGGATAGGGGTCGCCGGCCTGCACGATGCGTTCCGGCAGGCTGTGGGCGGTGAACACCACGTCGATTTGGTCACGCGTCTGCGCCGGGAAGTCATCCAGGCATGCGCGTACGCCGCTCGCCAGAAACTCGATGTATTTGGGCGCGAGATGCCATTGCTCGATGAAAGACAGATCGAGCTGTTCGGCCGCGGCGAGCGCCCGGTCGCGATACTCGCCGACGCTCAGGGCTGAGTAGTGCGGTGCCAGCACGAGACCCGTGACTTGCCGTATGTCGGCCGCGTACAGCGCCTGCACCCCATCCTCGATGAACGGAGGCGAGTGCTTCATGCCGAGTTCCACTGGTACCGGCTTCCCGGTCCGGGCCTGCAGCTCCTGTTCTAGTCCGCGAGCCTGGGCGCGGGTGATCTCAAGCAGCGGAGAGCACCCCCCGATCGCCTCATAGCGGGCCCTCAGCTCAGCTAGCTGCGCCGGCTCCGGCGGTCTGCCTCGCCGAATGTGGGTGTAATAGGGCTCGAGGTCTGCGAGCGTCGCGGGTGTGCCGTACGCCATCAACAAGACCCCGTCGGGCACCGTCAGTCCGCCCCCCCGGTGGGGCTCGTAGTCTGCGCTGTCGAGCTGCGCTGGTGCACGCGCTCGACTATACGCTTGAGCATGTCGGGCGATGTCTCCGGCAAGACGCCATGGCCGAGATTGAAGATATGCCCTCTCCCGCCGCCACGCTCGAGCACCGCGTCGACGTGCTCTGAGAGCACCTCCCATGGCGCCAGGCACGCCACCGGGTCGAGGTTGCCCTGCACCGCCGTCTGCGCGCCCAGGCGAGCACGGGCGCGATCGAGTGGTACTCGCCAGTCGACGCCCACGACATCCGCGCCGGCCTCGGCCATCAGCTCGAGCAGCTCCCCGGTGCCGACGCCGAAGTGGATACGCGGCACGCCGAGATCAGCGACTCCGGCGAAGATGCGCGCGGCCGCCGGCAGCACGAACCTGCGGTAGCTGTCGACGGACAACACGCCGGCCCAGCTCTCAAAGACCTGAACAGCCTGCGCTCCGGCATCCACCTGTGCGCGCAGGGACGCCGTGGCGATATCGGCCAGGCGGCTCAGCAGCTGCTCCCACAGCTCGGGCTCGCAGTACATGAGCTTGCGGGTGAGGGTGTGGGTCTTTGACGGGCCACCCTCGATCAAGTAGCTGGCGAGCGTGAACGGCCCCCCCGCGAAGCCGATCAGCGGTACCTCGAGCTCGGCGACAGCCAAGCGCACCGCATCAGCGACGAACGGCGCGTGCGTGTTCGGCTCAAACTGCCCGATGCGCTCGAGGTCGGCCATGCTGCGGATCGGCCGCTCGAGCACGGGGCCCGTTCCCGGCACTATCTTGATGTCAACCCCCATCGCCACGAGCGGTACGGTGATGTCCGAGAAGAGGATCGCCGCGTCGACGCCCAGGCGCCTGACCGGTTGCAGCGTCACCTCGGCGGCGAGCTCCGGCTCACGGCATATGCGCAGAATGTCGGCGTGCTCGCGCACCGCCCGGTACTCGGGCAGCGAGCGCCCCGCCTGACGCATGAACCACACCGGCACGCGCTCGACAGGCTCGCCGCGGCAGGCTCGCAGGAGCAAGGGTTCGCCTTCGCGTGGGCTGTTGAGCTCGCTCGCCTGATGCTGGGGATCCGCTGCGGGAGAGATGTCACTCGGGGCGGGACGCACGCTAACTGTCGAATCCGCGAAGGGCCATCGCGGTCAGCTTACTCAGTCATGCCAGCGGGGCGCGGCGTCGTCGGCTCGCGCTCACAGAGAGTGTCGTTTTTTGCCTGGGCCTGCTGTTGGTGAAATACGAGGCTACGCTCGATCGTGTGAGCTTTCACCGTTGGCCGTTCGATGGCGGGGCGGCTGCCCAGCCCGAAAATTGAGAGCGGCGTCAGTTGGCGTTGTCCTGGCGTTACGGCGCTAGGTTCGCCGCTGAGCGCGGCGGCCAGCTGCTGAAAGGGGTTAATGAGAGGGCTGCTATCAGGTTCGTCTCGTGGGTTAGCGAGCCGGTGCGGTCTTGGTGTTTTGGCCGAAGCGGCGTAGGCGCAGTGAGCCTGTGAGACGACGAACAACCCCTGATAGGCCAACCCGGCCTCAAACGGCGATTGGTTGGCGAGCGCTTTCTCGCGGCGTGGTGGGTAGTATGCCTGTGCCGAATGGCATGCTCGGTCGGATCGCGACCTTGGGCGGTTCTCCACGCCAAGCCCAAGGAGTGAAGGAGGCGCAGTCTGAACGTCCAGGAAGACCCAACGGCACCGGCGGTTGGTGCGAGCAGACCCTCGGGCGCCCCAGACGCGCGATGCGCGGGCGCACGGAGATGATCGGTGGCGCGCCGCCGAGCGACTTCTGCGCAGGGCGCGGCACGTGCGTCATCGCCAGCGAGCCCATGATCCCCACGCGAGCGGCGATCCGCTCAACCTAAAGTGCAGTCGCCGACCAGCACCACGCGCATCCTGCTCGCCGACGACACGGCGCTCTTCCGCACGGCGATAGCCGAGCTCATTGGAACACAGGAAGATCTGGAAGTCGTCGGCGAAGCCGAGAACGGCCTAGAGGCGGTCGAGAAGGCACGTGCGCTGAAGCCCGACGTGGTAGTCATGGACATTGAGATGCCGGTCATGGATGGCGTTGAGGGGACGCGCCTTATTTGTGAACAGGTCCCGAACGCCAAGGTCGTCATGCTGACGGTGTCAGACTCCGATGACCATCTCTTCGACGCGATCCGCTTCGGCGCGCATGGATATCTGCTCAAGAACCTCCGCCCCGCGGAACTCTTCTCTCTCATTAGGGCGGTTATGCGCGACGAATCTCCCCTGTCGCCCGCAATAGCCAAGCGGCTGCTCGGGCAGATCCGCGACGGCACCGCGCTGGCGAGCCTGCCGGTCCCCCCGTCCGATGCGCCGACGCTCACGCGGCGTGAGCTGGAGGTCCTGCAACTGGTGGCTGACGGACTCAGCAACAAGGAGATCGCCACGAGCCTTTTCATCACGGAGGGGACTGTGAAGAATCACATCCACAACTCCCTCGAGAAGCTTCAGCTCGAAAATCGCACACAGGCCGCCGCGTACATCGTCCGTCATGGTTTGGGACGAGGCGAGAGCGCCTAACGGGGGATATAGGCGCTAGTCCGGCAAGCGCCCGTCTGTACCAAGAATCTACCTCCAGATGGATTGAGTCGGGGGTCGGCAAGCCGCGACAATCTCGGTGTGCAAGAGCAAACCCTCGACCGTTTGATCAGGATCGGCCTCAAGGCTGTGGTGCTCGGCAGTGCTGCCGTGGCGATCGCCTACTATCTCAATCAGCCTGATTCGGGTCCATCGCTGGTGGAAAGACAGATAACGGCCGGGGAACGCGCGGTTCGCTCAAACCCGACGAACGTCGAGTTGCGGCTGGAGCTGGCGAACGTCTACAGGGCCGCGAAGAAGCCCGACCAGGCGCTCGAACAGTACAAGGAGGTCCTCAAGGTTGAATCGGACGACGCCACGGCGCTGCTCGGGCGCGCGGAAATCCTCTCTCAAGAGGGAGACCTCGCCGAAGCGAGGCGGTCTTTCCGGACGCTGATCGGCAATGCGACAGGAAAAGAGTACTCCCGCGTCAATCCGCAGCTAGAGACCGCCTACTACGGCTTGAGCGTGGTGATGCTCAAACAGCACCAGGCGAGTGCGGCCATTCACGAAGTGAGGAAGGCGCTCAAGATAGAACCCACGGACGCCGATGCGTGGTATCTGCTGGGGAGGGCCTCCATCGAAACAGGCTCCTACCAAACGGCGGTCAACGCGCTCAGGCAGGCAGTGCTGTACGTGCCGGGCGGCTGGTGCGAACCCTATGAGCAGTTGGCGAGGGCCTACCAAGCCCAGCACCGCGGACCCCAGTCTGAATACGCCGAGGCGATGGTGCAGCTCTGCGAAAAGAAACCGGCGGACGGCACGGCGCGACTCGAACACCTGACCTCCGGGTCGGCCGCGATCGAAGCGATGCTCGGGCTTGGCATGGCCGCAGAGACCCAGTCGCAACGTGCGCGCGCGGCCCGCTGGTACCAGAAGGTCCTCGCGGCCGACCCCAAGAACTTCAACGCCCGCAACGGCCTGGCCAGGCTGGGCGTCAGCGTGAAGGCCGGCTGAGATGCCACCCCGGGACGACAGCTTTCCGCTGCGCCTGCAGGTGGCGCTTGACCGTGGTGCGGGCGGCGAGGCAGAGCAGCCCAGTGATCAGGAGGAGCGCAAGCGCCTAAGGCAAAAGATCGCCGCGCTGTCGGCGATTCTCGTCGTCCTCGCTGTCCTCGCCCTGCTCATCGTCCGCGCGCTCTCTGGACACAGCCCGCTTCCGAGCCTCTCGTCCACGCTCCCCCACTACGTATCCAGCATCTATGGGGTTAGTCAGCCGATGGGTGTGGCGGTCAGCCCATCCGGCGAAAGGATCTATGTGACCGAAAGCGAAGGGCCGCGTCTGGTGCGGGTCTTCGATCGTTCCGGCAAACGGGTTGGCTCACTCGCGCCGCCCCCGGTCAACGGCAACCACAACTGGCATTTGCCGGTCTATGTAGCGGTTGACCCACGCACCGAACAGGTCTACGTCAGCGACCGCCTGCGCGAAGACATCGACGTCTACGCCAGCAACGGCAAGTATCTGCGCTCCATGCGGCCCTCCGGCGCCCTAGGAAATGGCTCCCAGCCGCTTGGGTTGACTTTTGGCGCCGAAGGGGACCTCTACATGACCGACGTTGGTGGTAGCCGCCGCAACCACCGCGTGCTGGTTATTGGCGCCGGCGGCAGCAAGTCGCTGCGCAAGGTCGGTTCTGCCGGCATGTTCTGGTTCCCCAATGGCCTGGCGGTCGACTCGCACCGCGATGTCTACGTGGCCGACAGCAATGACGGCAGACTGGCGATCCTCGACCCGTCCGGCAGGCTCGTCAGCTCGATCGCGCGCGGGGTCGGAGAAGGAGACCTCAACCTCCCGCGCGGGGTGGCGATCGACAGCCACAACCGGCTCTATGTGGTCGACGCGACCGCCCAGGTGGTCGATGTCTATCAACTCTCAAGCCGCGTCGCGGAAGTGCCGCGGTATATCGGATCGTTCGGCGGGGAAGGGCTCGGCAACGGGCAGTTCCAGTACCCGAACGGGATCGCAATCGAAGGCGGGCGAATCTACATCACCGATCGTGAAAACGGCAGGGTCCAGGTCTGGGAATACTGAGAGCCGAATGCATTGAGAGCTAGGGGCTGGACGCCTATGCAGGCGATACGGATGATGAGAGGAGCGGCGGTCTTCGCCGCGGCCTGTGTCGTGTCGTTGTATTTCAGCTGTGATGCTGCGGCCGACAACGGTCCGCACATCATGGGCATGGGAGCCACCACAGACCGCTGCGCGATGTGCCATCGCGCCCACACCGCGCAGGCCCCCTATCTGCTCAAGCAGCCTGAGGAAGCCCTCTGCTACACCTGCCACGGCACCTCGGGGACAGGCTCCAATCTCGATGTCGCGGACGGCGTAGGCTATTCGGGCGCCGGGCGTACCGGTGCGAAGATGGCGCTGCGTGGCGGCGGCTTCAAGTACGCGCTGATCGACTCGGCTCACCCGTCGGGCAACGGATACGTAGGCGAAATCCCGACGCTGGCAAGCGGCGCAGCGGTCACCTCGGCCCACTCGGTGGACTCTTCGAGCCAGATGGCATGGGGCAACGGGCCGATCAACGGCAGCGAAGCGAGTTACGGCAAGCAGGTCGCCCTGCGCTGCGGCTCCTGCCATGACCCGCACGGCAACGGCAACTACCGGATCCTGAGACCGATCCCGCAGGAATCAGGGGCCACGACGGGCGTGTCGATCGGCGACACCACCGCCAAGGTCTACACGACCGAAAACTACTGGGAGGTCGAGGATGAATCCGCGCCCGAATTCGTGGAGAAGATCTCGTCCTGGTGCGCCACCTGCCACACGCGCTATTTGGCTGGTCACAACAGCGCCACAACCAGCAGCGGCGACAAGGTGTTCACTTACCGTCACCGCACCAACGAGACCTCACAGAGCACGCCGACCTGCATCCAGTGCCATGTGGCGCACGGCTCGAATGCGAGCATGGGAACCTACTCAGCTGCTATCGCCAACCCCGATGGCAGCTCCGCGGTGAGCACTCCCGCTGGTCCCGACAGCCGGCTTTTGAGAATCGACAACATGGGTGTCTGTCAGATGTGCCACAACAAGTGACAGCGGGCAAGCGAGGAAGGCCACGAAAACGAAGCGTCAGCATATTGGACAGTACGAGAGCAAAAGAAAACGCACGCAACCTGGCGCTTTTGGCGCTGGGCTGTGTTGTGTTGCTGTTTGCCACAGCCACGCGGTCCGCGGCCGACAACGGCCCCCACATCATGGGTGCGGGCGCCACCCCGGACACCTGCGCGCTGTGCCATCGGGTCCACACTGCGCAGTCGCCGTACCTGCTCAAGCAGGCCGGTGAAGCTCTCTGCTACACCTGCCATGGCGCCGCGGCGGCCGGCGCCAGCACCGACGTGAAGGACGGCGTCGGCTACGCGAACGCGCTGCGCAGCGGTAAACCCCTCCCACTGCGTGGCGGCGGCTTCAAGTACGCGCTGATCGACTCGGCCCATCCTTCGGGTCAGCAGAGCGGGGGATCGGACCCTGGCGGCCTGGTCCCGGTGACGGCGGAAGGGGCAGCGATCACCTCAGCCCATTCGGTGGACTCCTCGAGCCAGACAGCGTGGGGCAGCGGGCCGGTCAGCACGGAAGTGGACTATGGCAAGACGATCTCGCTGAGCTGCGGCTCCTGCCATGACCCGCACGGCAACGGCAACTACCGGATCCTGAGGCCGATCCCGCTGGAATCCGGGGCGAGCGGCGTGTACGTCCCTGACGCCACCGCGAAGGTCTACACGACCGATAACTATTGGGATGTCCAGGACCAGTACGCGCCGGGCTTCATCGAAGACATCTCGGGGTGGTGCGCCACCTGCCATACGCGTTACCTCAGCGACACTTCCTACACCGAAAGCGGCGACGCGGTCTTTACCGACCGCCACATCTCCGACCAGAAGGCGCAGGGCTCGGCGAACTGTATCCAGTGTCACGTCGCACACGGCTCCAACGCCAGCGTCGAAGAAGCGTCGTCAATGGCAGTGCACAGTCCTAACGCGGTGCCCGCGGCCTCAGACAGCCGCCTGCTGCGAGTCGACGACAAAGGCACTTGTCGGATGTGCCACTACGAATGACCCTGGATCCAGATGTCGTCCCAGGCACGGTCCAAGCAGAGCCATATGTCCCATGGGCTATGCCGGCGGACCTGTACAGGGCCACCTCTACCCAATACATACCACCCGGCGGATTGCGCTTGTCCCTGCTAGGCACGTTAATCACGTGTTGATAATCGACAACGCCAAAGCAGATGCTTTGCCCAGGAGGTCTGAGAATGAGAAGGCTGGCGGTCTCGCTCTTCACGCTTGGTTGCATGTCCTTGCTGCTGGTTGTCGCTCCCGCCGCCGCTTGGGCTGACAATGGCCCACATGCGATGGGTATGGGAGCCACCACGGATCGCTGTGCCGCCTGCCATCGGGCTCACACCGCCCAGGCGCCCTATCTGCTGAAGGAATCCTCAGAGGAAGCGCTCTGCTACACCTGCCACGGCTCCGGGGCCGGCGGCTCGAGCCTCGACGTCGCGGATGGCGCCGGCTACTCGAGCCATGAACGGACTGGTGCCGCCAGCGCTCTGCGCGGCGGCGGCTTCAAGTTCGCTCTGATCGACTCGAGCAAACCAAAAGGCAACTACGTATCCGGAAGGCTGGTGAGCGGGGAAATCCCGACATTGGGCACCGGTGCTGCGACGACCTCGGCCCACACGGTCGACTCTTCCATGCAGGTCGCCTGGGGCAACGGAGCATTCAGCGCCACCGCGAACAACGGCAAGGAAGTTTCACTGCGCTGCGGCTCCTGCCATGACCCGCACGGCAACGGCAACTACCGGATCCTGAGACCGATCCCGCAGGAATCGGGGGTCAAGACGGAAGTGAAGATACCTGACGTCACAGAAAAGGAATACACGACGACCAACTACTGGCAGAGCTGGGAAACCAAGAACCCGCAGTTCCGCTACCAGATCTCCTCGTGGTGCGCGACCTGTCACACGCGCCTGCTGGGTGAAAGCGGAAGCGGCAACACCTTCACGGGAGACGCGGTGTTCGCCTACCGCCACCGCAGCCTCTACACGCAGGAAGAATACGAAAAACTCGAAAAAGAAACTCCCAACAAGACCAAGCCCAGCTGCATCCAGTGTCACGTCGCGCATGGCTCGGATGCGGCCATGGGAGGCTACGCAACTACCGTCAACTACCCCGACGGCAAATCGGCCGGCTCCAACAGCTTCCTCCTGAGAGCCGACAACAGGGGCGTTTGCCAGATGTGCCACAACAAGTAAACGGCCGGAGAGGAAGCTCCCGGCGGCCCGCCTTGCCATGCACATACGGCCACCGGGAGCAAACCCAGTAGTGATCGCGGCGGATGACCGCCGGTGATCACGAATATGGGGTCGCGAACAAGCAAAGGCGGTGGTCGCCGATGAACCCCCTTCCATGGTGGCCACCGCCTTTCGCTGCATGTGGCGCCTTTGCGCGCTTCCCGTTCGCGTTCAACGGCATCCGGGAGATATAGACGTGGTGTATCTCCCGGATGTTTCGGGCTGGCGCACCTCTACCCGAAACGTGTCGGCCGGCGGGTTGTGCCGGAAAAAGCTGCGCTCGAAACTGTCCAAGATTGGTTAATTCGTCAGCGACGCCGCAAGCCCCGCAAAGGCATCTCGACGACCCTCGCTGAGGGAAAGAGCAAGAGAGGCTTGAGATCATGACGCCCTCCACAAAACCCAGCCGACACGCGAACAGCGACCGACTTGACCCCGGCGCCGTCGGCGCCAGGCCAGGTGAGAGTGCCGAGGAAGCCAAGCAGGCCCACAGGGAGCTCGTGAACTTCCTCGAGGGCGCCCCGGAGAGTGCGCGCGGCTGGGCGACAGAACAGATGGACGCGGTCAAAGATGCGTACGCGGCGAGCTCTCACTCGGCGGGAAGGCGGGCGGCTCCGCTGCTGCGAGTCGTCATCGGCGCGATCGCTCTTGCTGTGAGCGCGGGCGTCGTCGTCGGCGTCTACGACCTGGGCGGGAGCTCCAGCGGCAAGGCCAGTCCTCGGGGAGGCTCTAGCGAACAGCACGGCCTCAGCTCCGCGCAGCGGGCACGTGTCTCGCAGTTGATGGAAAGACTCAAAGCGCGACCGAAGGACGCCAAGACGCTGATCGCGCTCGGAGACACCTTCTTCGAAGCCCATGAATACAACAGCGCTGGCGGGTGGATGAAGCGTGCTGTGCAAGCCGACCCGAAGAACGTGACGGCGCGCCTGGCGCTCGGCGCGGCGGAGTTCAACATCGGCGACGCCGCCGACGCTCGCAGCGACTGGCAGCGAGTCATCGCGGCCGACCCCAAGAACGTCGAAGCGTATTACGACCTCGGCTTTTTGTATGTCAGCAAAGATCCGCCCGATATGGCTAGCGCGAAGAAGTACTGGGATGAGGTCCTGAAGCTCGCGCCGAAGTCAGCTGTGGCCAAGACGATCGCGATGCACATAAAGGGGCTTGAGAAAAAATGAACGCGGTCGGCCTTCCGGTTGCGTTCCTCGCCGGAATCGTGTCCTTCGCCTCACCGTGCTGCCTGCCGCTCGTTCCCGGCTACGTCAGCTACATGGTCGCCTCGAGCCCCGACCGCTCCAAGGCGTCGCGGCGCGTCGCCTTGCTTCATGCGCTCGCGTTCGTCGCCGGCTTCTCGGTCGTCTTCGTCGCGATGTGGGCGTCTGTCGGGTTGATCGGCTACCTGTTTCGCGATTACGTCGGCCTGATTCGACAGCTTGGCGGCGCGATCCTCGTCTTCATGGGCCTGCACGTTGCCCGCGTGATCAACATCTCGGCTCTTTACCGTGAGAAGCGGCTGCCGGTCGGTGCTGCCGCAGGCGCCGCCAGCGATGGGAGAACGAACGTGTCCGGCGCTCGCCGCTACGGGCGCTCGGCCTTGCTCGGCGTCATCTTCTCCGCCGGCTGGACCCCCTGCATCGGGCCGATCCTGGGAGGGATCATCGGGATGGCCTCGGTCAGCGCAAGCGTCGTCCAGGGCGTCGCGCTGCTGCTCGTGTACGCAATCGGATTGGGCATCCCGTTCGTGCTGGTCGCGCTCGGTGTCACCGCGGTGAGCGACCGGCTCGGCTGGCTAGGCAGGCACGACACCGCGGTCGGCGTCGTGACCGGGGCGATGCTCGTCGGGATCGGCTTTTTGATGATCACGAACACCTTCGGGCGGCTATCCGGCGCGCTCCCGCTGGTCGAACTATGAGCGAGCGCACATGAGCTCCACCGTCAGCACAGCCTCACGTTCCGGACGTCCACCTCGGCCCGCCAGAGAGCTTCGCCGCGCGGGGGTCGCGCCGCACGCCTGGATCTTGCGCAAGCTGACCTCGATGCGGGTGGCGCTGATGCTTTTGCTGGTGCTCGGCCTGCTCACCCTCGTCGGCACGCTGCTCAGCCAGGCCCCCGCCGCGGTCAGGGGCAACCCGGCCGCCTACGCGGAATGGCTGGAAGCAGTGCGCCCGAAGTATGGAGGGTGGACCGAGGTCCTGGACATACTCGGGCTCTTCTCCGTGTTCTCCTCGGTCTGGTTCAAGGGGACGCTGCTGCTCCTTTCGGCCAGCCTCATCACGTGCTCGCTGCGCCGCTCAGCTGGATTGTGGAGAACGGCGACCAGGCCGCGCATGGTGATGACCGAAGCTTTCTTCGAGCGGGCGCCACAACGGGCGAAGATCACATCGGAGAAGGATCCCGCGGTCGCGTTGGCCGCGCTGCGCAGCGCCTTTCGCAAAAACTACTTCCGGGTTAGCGTCAAGCGAGACGGCGAGCGGGTCCACGTCTGCGCCGACCGCTTCCGCTGGGCGCCGTTCGGTAGGATCTTCATTCACCTGAGCTTCGTGCTCATCCTCGTCGGCGCGCTGATCACTGCGACCAGTGGGTTTCGCGACGAATCGGTTGCGGTTCCCGTCGGCAGCAGGGTGAACGTGGGGCATGGAACGGGCCTGGCGGTCGAAGCCAAGTCGTTCGCGGACTCCTACTACCCCAGCGGTCCGCCCCGAAGCTACGAAAGCCGGCTCGTCTTGTACAAGGGCGGGGTCCCGGTCAAGACGCAAGATGACCGCGTCAACCATCCGGTGCGCTACGACGGCATCACCTTCTACCAGTCGTTCTTCGGGCCGGCGGTCGTGATGCAGGCTAGGACCGCCACCGGGCGTGTCCTCTTCAACCAAGGCGTCGCGCTGCTGTATGTGTCACAGAACGAAAAGGATCGCGTCGGGCGCTTCTTGCTTCCTCAGCAGGGGCTGAGCGTGTTCGTCGTCTCCCCAGCCTCGGGTGAAGTCGACCCGCGCATCCCTGTCGGTGACACGCAGCTCGAGGTATACAGGTCCGGGAGCAACACGCCGGTTGGGATCCAGACGCTCTCGCCGGGCAAGCCGGCGAGCATCGGCGGCGTGGGCTTCACGTTTGTGCGCGAACGCGAGTTCACCGGTCTGATCGTCGCCCAAGACCCCGGGTCGACGATCGTCTGGATCGGCTCGGCGCTGCTCGTGCTCGGACTGTTCATGGTCTTCCTGTTCCCGCACCGGCGGGTCAGGGCCGTGATCTGTCCCGGGCCCGGCGGCAGCGAGGTCGCAGTCGCGGCGATCGAGCGACACCACGCTGGATTCGCCGCTCAGTTCGAGCGTCTCGCCGCGGACCTGCGGCGCTCCGTGGGCCCGGGGCCTGCAACCAAGAAAGGAGGCCGAGCCGATGCTTAGCCTGTCTCAGTACTGTGTCTTCGCTGGCATGATCGCGGTGGTGCTGGCGCTGGTCTGCTACGTGCTGGCCTTCGCGTCAGACCGCATCTTTCAGGCTCGCGTGATGGTGGCGGCGGACACCGTCGGCGCAAAGATCACCGCTGTGCAAGACGGCGAAGTTGCTCGCGGCGTAGCCGTCTTCGGCACGCTGACCTCGTGGCTGGCGTTCGGCTTCCTCTCCGCGGCGCTCGCCCTGCGCTGGGGGGCGACCGGTCATGGCCCGTTCGCGAACATGTACGAGTTCTCCGTCGCCTTCGCCTGGGGCGCCCTGAGCGTGAATGCCTATTTCCTGCGGCGCTATCGCCAGTGGACGATCGGCGTGATCGTGCTGCCGGTCGCGCTGGGGATGCTCCTCTACTCGACGACGGTCCCGAGCACGGCCACGCCGCTGGTCCCCGCGCTCCAGAACAACCTGCTTCTAACGGTCCACGTAGCGACCGCGGTGATCGCCTACGGCGCGTTCGCGGTCGGGTTCGCCGCCGCGCTGCTGTACCTGGTGCAGAGCGGCGGCGGGCGGCGGCTGCTGCCCAAGCGCGAGTTGCTGGATGACCTGTCCTATAGGGCAACATTGATCGGCTTCCCGTTTTTGACCTTGACGATTGTGCTCGGGGCGATCTGGGCTGATATCGCGTGGGGCAGGTACTGGAGCTGGGATCCCAAGGAGTCAGCGTCGCTGGTCACCTGGATCGTGTGCCTGGCCTACCTCCACGCACGCAGCGCCCGCGGTTGGCGTGGCCAGCGAGCCGCGTTGCTGCTCACGCTCGTGTTCGCGGCAGCGCTGTTCACCTATTTCGGAAACCTCTTCTTCGGGGGTCTGCACAGCTATGGCTAGTCGACGCAATGGCCTGGGTCGTTCCCGGAACCTCATGGTGATGGGCGTGACCGCCGCCGCCGTCCTCGCGGCCTCGTATATGACGAACCGGCCGGCGTCGGGCGGTAGCTTCACCTCGGTCGTCCTCTCGGGCGGCGCGACTGGCCCCGCGCCTGAAGTCGGAAAGCCGGCGCCGGACTTCACCGCGACTACGATCGAAGGCGCGAGGGCGAGGCTGAGCGGGTTGCGGGGCCATCCCGTCTGGCTGACCTTCGGAGCCCCGTGGTGTCAGCCGTGCCGGGCGGAGAATCCGGACATCGAGGCCGCCTACGCGAAGTACCGTGCGCGCGGCCTGGTTGTACTGGCGGTGTTCGTCCAGGACAGCAAGTCTGACATCGAGGAATACGCGCAGCGGGTCGGCCTCACCTACACAAAGGTCGAGGACGCCGACGGGAAGATCGCCTCCAAGTACCGGATCGTAGGCATCCCCTCGCATTTCTTCATAGATAGCTCCGGGATCCTGCGGGAGATCAGGATCTCCTCGCTTGACCCGCCGGAAATGGACGAAGACCTCAAACAGATCGGACTCGGCCTTGCCGGCGCCAAGAGGTAGGCCACGTGCCTCGGGCCAGCCCGCAGGGCGGCGCCACAGCCGCGCTGGCGAGCTCCTTGCCGGGATCCTACGGCGGGCCCACCCGCCGCGCAGCGGCCGCGGCTTTCTCGTCTCGCTGGTCGCCGTCGGCGGCTTCTGCTCGGTAGCGGTGGTGGGCGGCAGCACCTTTCAGAAGTGGAGCGAGACATCTGGCTTCTGCTCGCGCTGCCACACGATGGCACCGGAGGCGCAGGCGAACAGGCTGTCGGTCCACCGCAACGTGGCCTGCGGGCAGTGCCATGTCGGGCCTGGCGTCGCCGGCTTCGTCGAATCGAAGATCAAAGGCGCGAGCCAGCTCCTTCAGACGGTCGCCGGCACCTATCCGAAGCCGATCCCGCCGCCTGACCACAACCTGCTTCCGTCCACCCAGGACACCTGCATGAAATGCCATTCGCTGAGCTCTCTCACCAACGAAAACGGCCCGATCAAGCTCGTGATGCACTCCTACTACCGCGAAGATGAGGCAAATACGCGGCAGATGGTGGCGGTCGTCGTGCGCCCCAGGCGCCTCGGCGAAGGCACGGCAAGCCGCGGCGCGCACTGGCACATCGGGGTGAAGGTCGAATATGCGAGTCCCGAAAAGGACGCTCAGAAAATCGACTGGATGCGGGTCGTCTACCAGGATGGCCGCAGCGAACAGTTCATTGGCCGCTCGCAGGTCGGCGTCTCAAGCGACGTGCTGCCGGAGATCAACCGGATCAAGCAGACCGAGACTGTGAGGCAGATCGACTGCATCAGCTGCCACAACCGCGTCGGACACGAATTCCCGAGCCCCGGCGAAGCGCTCGACACCGCGATCTCCGAAGACAAGATCAGCCGGTCACTGCCCTACATCAAGCGTGAAGCGGTAGCCCTCCTCGGCAAGCGCTACCGCTCGACTGGGGAGGCGGACAAGGCGATCGAAGGTATCCGCGGTACGTACGCGCAGAAGTATCCGCTGCTCGCCGGAAGCCACCAGGGGGATGTCAAGCAGGCGGTCGACGAGATGAAGGTGATCTACCCGCTTGTCGCGGATCCTGAAATGAACATGATCGCGGCCGACTATCCCAACGACCTCGGCCACCAGACGGGCCCCGGCTGTTTCCGCTGCCACGATGGCGCCCATTTCAAGGTTGGCTCCGACGGGCGTCTGTTGAGCAACACCGTGCCCTGGGAATGCACTACGTGCCATACCTTCCCGCAGTCAGGGTCGACGATATCCAGCGTGTCGCTGCTCAGCCCCCCGGCGGACCATCTGTCCAAGTTGTGGGTCTTCGAACACGCGCGCTCGCCCGCCGCGCTCGAACCGTCCGCGGCGAAAAGCAGTTTCTGCACGAACTGCCACAGCTCCGGCGCGACGCAGGTCAGACACGAAGAAATGCTCTTCCACCACCCGCAGGTGATCGAAAGGGCCGGCATACAGGCCTGCGCGTACTGCCACCAAGAGGCCTTCTGCGCCAGATGTCACAAGAAGCAGCAGGTCCTGAGCAGCAAGGAGCGAGGATTATGAGCACCGTTCACATGCCGGCTTACGAGGAGTGGCTGACCCTGCAGGAGGCCTGTGCGCTCATCGGCGTCTCGCCGGCCACGCTGCGCCGCTGGAGCGCGAATGGGGATGTCAGGACCTTCACGACGCCAGGCGGTCACCGCCGCTTCGCCCGCTCGGCGATTCTCGACCTGCTACCGGTGCCGCAAGGACGGGGCATCGAGGCCCCCGCCGCCGCGGTCCACGAACGGGCTGAAGACTGCCCGCCGCTGCCTTCGCTAACCGCGCTCGTGGCGCAGGCACCCCGTGTACCGGCGCCCGCGCGCGAGGCGTTCGCGGGCGAACTGGCCGAGTTGCAACTCAGCGAGGCGACCATCGTCGTCCACACCTGTCATCGCGTGGAGCTGTACGTCGCGCTCGACGAGCTCGCGGAGCGGACGCTACCGCAGCCACCCTCGGGATCGCAGCGTTTCGACGGCATCGAGGCGGCGCGACACCTGATCGCGGTCGCCTGCGGGCTGGACAGCGCCGTGTTGTGCGAGAACCAGCTGCTGCACCAGCTGCGCGAGACGCTTGAGCGCCGCCGCGGCGAGCGTCCGCTTGATCCCGCGCTGGACCGCTTGTTCCAGATCGCGCTTCAAACTGGCAGGCGTGCTCGCAGCCGTTTCGGCGGCGCGACGCGATCGCTGGCCGACGTCGCGCTCGAGCGCATGCAAGAGTACTGCGGGGAGCCCGAGGGCCAGCGGATCCTGGTAGTCGGCGCCGGGGTGATGGGACGCCTCGCAGCGTTTGCCGCGGCGAGGCGGGGCGCCGAGGTGATCATCACGAGCAGGACCAGCGAGCGAGCGCTCGCTCTCTCGCGCGAGGTCGGTGCGAGCGTAATCCCGTTCGAAGGCGAGGATGTCGTGCCGCCGCTCGCGGGCGTGATCGTTGCCCTCGGTGGAGTCTGGTCGCCCGGCGAGCGGGACGCTCGCCGGCTGGTCGAGACCGGCGCGGTCGTCGTCGACATGTCCTCGCCCAGCGCGGTTCCCAAGGCGCTTCAGGCTGCGCTCGGCGAGCGCTTCGTCTCGGCCGACGATCTGGCTGCGGAGAAGGGCGTGGAGTCCGAGGATCCGCTGCGCGGGCAGCTCGAGCGGCTCGCGGAGCAGTCCGCTGACACATACCTGCGCTGGCTGCGCTCGCGAAACTCGGTGCCAGCCATACAGGCGATCGGTCAGGCCGCGGACGAGCAGCGCCGAAGCGAGCTGGAGTGGCTGTTTCGGCGTCTGCCCGACCTGCCGGCGAAGGAGCGTTCGCTGATCGAGCAGATGAGCAACCGTCTCGTGGCGGACATCCTTCACGCGCCCCGGTCTGCTCTCAGCTCCGATGGGGGCGGCCAGCTCGCGCAGGCCGCGCGAAAGCTCTTCGGGACGTGAGCTTGATGCGCAGCCGGGGCAGGGTCGCCCGTAGCGGGAGCTTCGGGGTCGCGAAGCTGCGCGCGGCGATTGCGGAGGTCGGGTAGGGGTCGCATGACGGGTAACAAGCGGGAGCCGCAGCTCGCCGATCTACGGGCGTTTTGCATGGTGATAGACCTCGGCAGCCTGGGGATGGCGGCGAAGGTCCTGCGCGTGAGCCAGCCCACCCTGTCCAAGCGGCTTCGCTCGCTGGAGACGTGGGCAGGTGTTCGCCTGCTGGTGCGCTCCCACCGGGGCACCTCGCCGACCCCGGCCGGCACACGGCTTTACCCGGCCGCGCAGCGTGTCCTGGCTGACGACGAGGCGCTCGTCGAGATGATCGACAGATTGCACAGGTGACCGGCTTCTCGCGAGCGGTCACGCTCGGGGCCGAGCGGCTCGCGCCCGTAGGGTCTAGGTTGAGCGGATCGGTGCCTGCATGCAAGCGTGGGGGAGCCGCCCGACGACGCGCGTGCCGCGCCCGGCGGCGGAGTCGGTCAGCAGCGTGCCGCCGATCATCTCCATGCGCTCACGCATCGAATGCAGCCCGAAGCCGCCCTGCTCGAACAGCTTTGGGGTGATGTCGAAGCCCAGGCCGTCGTCCTCGACGAGGAACATGACCGTGCCCTCATGCTCGCTGAGACGGACTGTCGCCGTGGCCGCGCCCGAGTGCTTGCGGACGTTGGCGAGAGCCTCTTGTATGACCCTGATGATCTGCACCTCGCTGCGCGGGGGAAGCGTCAGGTCACGATCGAGGTCTGACTGCAGCGAGGTCGCTATACCGCACTGCCTGCTGTACTTGTCCAGGTAGGCGCTCAGGCTGTCGAGCAGGTTACCCTCGCCGCGGCTGGACTCGTGCAAGTCGAGGATCGCGCCGCGCACGTCGCCGTAGCCCTCCTCGCAGATATCGGCCAGCTCGATCAGCTCCAGCGCGATTTCCGGTTCCAGCTCGCCTTCGCCCGAGGCGAGCCCACGCAGCCGCAGGTGCACCGCGCCGAGAACCTGTGCCAGGCTGTCGTGCAGCTCACACGCGAGCCGCTCGCGCTCGGCGAGGATCGCGCCCTGCCTTTCGCTCTCGCGCATCCGGGCGCTGGTTACAGCGATCGAGGCGAAACCAGAGAGAGTTTTCAAAAACGCCTGGTCACGCCCACTGAAGGGGATCTCCGAACTACGGCCGACCCAGAGATGGCCGAGTGCTCTGTCAGAGCTCTGTACCTGAACGCGCACGCTCTCCTTGAGCTCGGCAGAGGAGCGCAGAGAGTGCACAAAACTAGCATCGTGGAGGTCGTAGGACTCGTTAGCGTCGGGCAGGATGCAGACACCACCAGGCCAAAGGACGCCGCCCGTCCGTGTGGGGTCGAGCTGAACGGACCGGGCCGTGAGCTCGTTCAGGCAGACGGCCGCGTGCTCGCCTGCCAGCAGGTTGCGGGCATGTCGCGCTACAGCGGCGAGTATGTCCGCAAGCGGCTCCTGGTTTGAGATGCGAAGCAGCACGTCGTAGAAAGCGTGGCCTTGCTGCTGCCTTAGCCGCAGGTTCGCTACCACTTGGGCCGTCTCTGTCTGAGCACGGGCTATGAAATGGAACATGACGAACGAGAAGGCGACGACCGCGACGATCGTGACGAGCGCAAGAGCGATGTGCGGGCTGTAATCGGCGGTGCCTTTCTCGATGACCGTCAGGCGGATCAGCTCCAGCGCGAGGATGAAGAGCACCGGCAGGGCTGCGCCGGCGAGCTTCAGGCGCCGGAGGGTCGGTGGCGCCTTCGCCGTCTCTAACCGCTGCCTGCTGAGAGCACCGAAAACAGCTGTCTTGGCGTCTCGTCCGGTAACCGACCTGCGCTTCGTTCGCAGACCGGGCTCACACGGCTCACCAAACCTCGCGACCGGGCCGACTATGTCGTTGGATGCCGACACGCTAACTTCCCCCCAGCCCGAGGGCAGAGCCGAACAACACGCCGCTCGGCGGCCGACTGACGAGCCGGGACGACCTTGGAGCGCCGATCCGCGCGCCTCGACGCGCGCGCGCTGACTCGGTGCTCATGCTCTGGCGGGCGGCACAGCACGCCGTTTGAGGGGAGCCTGGTAGGACCGTGACCGTGGCCCAGCCGAGCCCGACCAGGGTCAGGGTGCCAAGCACGGCCGCGAGCACCACGCGCTCGCCGCGACGAAGCCGGTGAGGATGAGGGAGGGTGGTCCAGGCGAGCGCGAGCAGCAGGCCGACGACCAAGGGCAGCAACAACGCGTTGAGGATCTCCACGTCGATCGCCAGGCGGATGAGCGAGTTGCTGGCGAGAACCATTCCTGCCCCAACGGCGATGCAAGTGAGATAAAGGCCGTAGAAGAGAGGGGCTCCTCGTACGCCGTCATTGAGACTGCGGCGCGCGCCGAAAGCCTCGGCGACCGCCCACGCCGCGGCCAGCGAGACGACGATACTTGCGAGCAGCGCCGCGCCGGCGATGCCCAAAGCGAAGGTGAGGCGGCTCGCGAAGGCGCCGAGATATGGGGTGAGCGCCGTGGAGATCTCGCCAACCGAGGTGAGCCGCCCGGCGCCATGGCCGGAGAGGGTCGCGGCGGTGACGATCAGGACGGCCGCCATTATCAGCTGCGTCAGTACGGCCCCGAGAGCGGTGTCCAGGCGGGCGAGGCGAATGTGTCTCGCTCGCAGGCCCTTGTCGACCACGGCTCCTTGCTGGCAGAAGATCATCCATGGCATCACCACAGCGCCGACGTTCGCTGCGACGAGCGCCAGGTAGCCGTGGTCGGTAACCGGCTGGTGTGTCCACAGCGAGTCGGCTATGGCCCCGACCTTGGGACGGGCGAGCACCGCGGCGAGGACGAACGCGACCTCGAACATTCCCAGCGTCAGCCCGATCAGCTCGACCCGACGGTAGCCCCGGCAGAGCACGATGGCAATCAAGAAAGCGGCCGCGAGGGGAACGGTCACCGCCGGTGCCAGCCCGACCAGCTCGCCGACGCCGGCGATGCCCGCGAACTCGGTGATCAACGCGCCGGTGGCGCTCAGCAGCAGCGTGCCGACGGATAGAGCGGCCCACCGCGTGCCGAACCGGTCGCGGATCGCCTCGGCGTGCCCCTTGCCGGTCGTGATGCCGAGCCTGACAGTCAGCTCCATCACCAGGTATAGCACCGGTATCAGCACCAGCTCGAGTGGGAGCAGGCGATAGCCCCAGCTGGCTCCAGACTGGGCGGCAGTGACGACGCTGCCGGCATCTGTGTCTGCGAGCATCACCATGAGTCCCGGGCCGAGTACCCACAGTGCGCGAGTCCATCCCGGGCGCCATCCACGCGCTGCCATGGCGATCGCAGTGGGGTCGTTCATAGGCCCGCCGAGCCGGTCTACGTCACTCACCTGTGAGAGTGCCACGAGGGTCCGGCCCTCACCAGGCAGGTGCTCTATGGCCCGCATTAGGCATACCTAAACCATATCTAAAGACTATGACGTTTGGACCAGTCAGCCTGTAAGTGCTTCATTTGACTGATGTATCTCATAACGAACCCTTATGTGCTCAGAGATCTTGCGAGCTGCCGGCGTCTTCGCCTAGCTCGCTTGTCCGCACCGGTCGGCGGGCGGTGTGCGGCGTCAGCGGTGGTGCGGCGAGGAGGCCGTCACTGCGGGTCTGCGCGCACGGCCAGGATCTCGAGTGCGATCTTGACCCGGTCACCCACCAGCGCCCCGCCCGCCTCCATGACCTGGTTCCAGGCGAGGCCAAACTGCTTGCGATTGAGCTCCCCCTGTAGCTGGAGGGCGATCGCTCCTTCGCCCTGGGCGTCGCCCAAGGCGCTGTGATTCTCTACCGAAAGGGCGAGCTCGCGCGTGACGCCGAGCATCGTCAGCTCGCCGAGGACGCGCGGCATCCCGTGATCGGAGTGCTCTACATGCATCGAGCTGAAGGTGATCTCTGGATGGCGCTCTACGTCAAAGAACTCTGGTGAGTCCCGCAGGTGCCCGTCGCGCACAGGCTCGTTGGTGTTGATCGATGCCGCCTTGACAGAGCCGGCCGCACGCGCAACACCATCCTCGTCCACTTCGAGCACACCCTCGAAGTCGGTGAAGCGACCCCGCAGGGTGCCGATCACGTGTCTGACCGAAAACTGCACGTTCGACCGCGCCGGGTCAACCATCCATCTGCCGGCCGGAGCGATAGCCACGACACTGGCGGAACGCATTGAGGACATCCGAGCACCCCCTGGGCGGTGATGGGCTGAAATGGTCTTCGTGCTTCGTCCTGACCTGGGTGTCCTGACCCAACAGTCAAGACCACGCCGTCAGACATTAGGGTACCCTAACACGAAGGCTCTTTGGTTTGGCTTCCCCGCCGGATTGGCTCGAACAACTATGCGATCTGCTCTGAAACGACTTTGGTGAGGCGAGAAGCTCTCAGTAGTACACCCCGTAGCGTGCCCCCAGGACGACTACATACGATCGATCACATGACACAGCACCTCGACATCGATTCCCCTGGTCACGCAGAGAAACCATCCCATCTAGCCAGTGCCGCCCATGCCGCGCGGGTGGAGCGCGACGGGATGATGGCCACCGTCGATTTCGACTTGGCTCCGTTTACGATCGCATGGGAGCTCACGCGTGCATGCGCGTACGCCTGCGCGCACTGCCGCGCCGACGCACAGCCGCGACGCGACCGGCGCGAGCTCGACACGTCCGAGGGCAAGCGCCTGATCGACTCGCTCGAGCGCTTCGGCACAAGCCCCATCCTCGTGCTCACCGGTGGCGATCCGCTGATGCGCCGCGACGTCTTCGAGCTCGCCGGTTACGCCGACCAGCGCGGGCTGCGCGTATCGCTCACCCCAACCGCAACCGCGCTGCCGACGCTCAAGCGCATGCGCCTCGCACGCGAATGCGGGATACGCCGCATCGCGTTCAGCGTCGATGCCGCCGAGGCGGCGGTGCACGACCGTTTCAGAGGCGTCAGCGGCTCCTTCCAGCGCACGCTGAACGGCATCGCCAACGCTCACGCAGCGGGAGTGCCGCTGCAGATCAACACGACCGTCTGTGCCGAGAACTTCAAGCAGCTCGAGGGTCTGGTGGAGCAGCTCGAACAGTGGGACGTCGTCCAATGGTCGGTGTTCTTCCTCGTCCCAGTCGGCCGCGGCGCGCGCCTGAAAATGCTAGCCCCCCAGGAGCACGAGGCGACGCTGCGTTGGCTGTGCGAGCTCACAGAACGCGTTCCGTTCGACATCAAGGCGACCGCCTCCCCGCACTACCGGCGCGTCGTTCGCCAACGCTCCCATCGGGTGGCGGGCGCGGGCTTCAGCTTCGCCGACGGGCTCGACCGCCCCGACGCGCACAAGGGGGTCAACGACGGCCGCGGCTTCATGTTCATCTCCCACACAGGCGAGGTGATGCCCTCGGGCTTCCTTCCCCTGAGCGCAGGAAACGTGCGTCTGCACGACCCGGTCTCGTTGTATCGCCACTCGCGCCTGTTCAAACGCCTGCGCGACCCGGACGCGTTGACGGGTAAGTGTGGCCGCTGCGAGTTTCGGGAGATCTGCGGGGGCAGCCGCGCCCGCGCCTTCGCCGTCAGCGGCGACCCGCTCGCCTCAGACGAGAGCTGTCCGTATCAACCCAAGGGCCAGCGGGCCGCCTGAAAGCCGTTGACGTCTAGGACTGCGCCGCGGCGGCATCGGTCGCGGCGGCGTCGGCGTCGGCCTGGGCGTAGCGGGCGACCGTGAAGCCGATCAGCACCGGCACGTGCACGGCGAATACGAGCAGCGAGAGGGTGAGCACCACCAGCGGCCCGCCGCGCAGGTGATTGCGCACGAACGTGTACTCGATCATGCCGGCGATCAGGACATATGCCAGCAGCGCCCATCTCGCGATCTCAAAGAAGCGCGCCCACGCAAAGTCCCGTACGCGGCTGAGCGCCGCGAGGTTGACAGCAAGCAGCAGCGCCGAGGCGGACAGCAGGACGATCGCGGGCGCCAGCGGCACATGTTGAGGGATGTGCGCAGAGAGATAGATGCCGCCGGCGACTATCAGCGCGAGCGAGGTCATGCCGAGCTGGGTGACGGGAGGCAGCCGACGCTCACTCATCCCGCCGCCAGCCTGGTCATGATCACGAACGTCGCCACCTGCATCAGCCCCGTCACGCCGGCCGTGTAGATGAACCGTTTCATCAGCCGCTCGATCACCTCGGGGTTCGGCCGCGGCTTCTTCAACTCGACCAGCACCGCGACGTTGGCGGGCTCGAGCAGCCCCAGCGCGATCACCGCCATCACGCCGACGACTATGTAGCTCGCCACGATCCAGCCGTGCAGGTGGTAGCTGCTCTGCACATTGCCGAGGTGGGTCGCGAGCTGCCATCCAGCCGCAAGCGTGACGGTCACCACCGTCGGCATGATCAGCACCATCTTCGGCATCAGGCGTGTCGTGAACTCGATGCGTGCCGGGATCGAAAGTCGTCCGATGATCGGGCCCAGGACGAACCCGAGGAACAGGTCGATAATCGTCCAGGCCGCGCCGCCGACGACGTGCAGGAACTCGAGCGGCCAGAGCCTGTTGGCGGCGATCCCGGCGATCAAGAGCGCCATCACGATCGCCACGAGCGGCAGCCCGGCGCGCGGGACGATCTGAAAGTCGGGCCGCTCCATCGCCGCGGCGGGCGCCGCCTGGGCCACCCCGGGCTGCGGGGAAACAACAGTACGCGCCATGGCCGTGAATCTAACGCGCGCAACGGACCGTGTCCATACCCCCAGCAGCTCGTGCGAGTCCCCGCGCTTAGGCTTGACAGCCGCGACGGGGACTACTTCTGCAAGTCACCGTATGCACGTCGCTCAAAGCGGGTATTGGCCTCTCAGGGGCGATGAGCGTTTATCCGACCCGACACCGAGCTGCATCTGCGGAGAGCCAGCGCGCGCTGGCTCTCGGCGCAGGCGGTCATGACGCTCCCCTTCGGATCGCGATGCTCGCGCCGCCATGGATACCGGTGCCGCCGCCCGGCTACGGGGGCATCGAGGCGGTGGTCGCGCTGCTCACCCGGGAGCTCGTGCACCGCGGCCATCACGTGACGCTTTTTGCGCCTCCCGGATCGCGCTCGGATGCACGGGTGTGCTCGCTGCTAGACAGCGCCCACCCGGATGAGATCGAGCGCGCGCTGTACGAGGTTGACCACGTCGCGCGGGCGTTCGCGGCGATCGACCAGGCCCAGGCATTGGGCGAGCCCTACACGGTGATCCACGACCACTGCGGCTTCACCACGTTCGCCATGGCCGACCGCGTCTCGACCCCCGTGCTGCACACCCTGCACGGCCCGTTCACCGCGAGCACCGCCGCCTTCTACGCGCATCACGCCAGCAAGGCGCAGGTGGTGGCGATCAGTCACGCGCAGCTGAACCAGGCGCCCCCGCAGCTGCGCGTCGCGGGGGTCATCCCCAACCCGATCGACGCGGATGAGTGGCCGCTCGAGTGTGACAAGGACCAGTACGTGCTGTGGATCGGGCGGATGACCGCTGAGAAGGGACCACACAGGGCGATCGCCGCGGCGCGCCGTGCCCGGGCGCGGCTCATCCTCGCCGGCCCGGTGCAGCCGGGGCACGAGAGGTTCTTCGAGCGTGAGGTCGCTCCGCATCTGGATGGGGAGACGGTCACCTATGTCGGCGAGGTCTCCGGCGCGACCAAGAAGCGGCTGTTCGCGCGCGCCCGGGCATTGCTGATGCCGATCCGCTGGCCGGAGCCGTTTGGCATGGTGATGCTCGAGGCGATGATCTGCGGTACACCGGTGATCGCGTTCGCCGAGGGAGCCGCCCGCGAGCTCGTGATCCCGGGTCGCAACGGCTTTCTCGCGCGAGACGAGGAGCACATGGCGCAGGTCTGCCGAGAACTCGACGTGATCGACCCCGGGCTCTGCCGTGCGGCCGTGGTTGAGCGCTGTGACGTGCGTTGCGTCGCTCGCGCCTATGAGCAGATCTACTGCCGCCTCACGCGTCCCACGCGCACGGAGGGACCCTCGGGCGCAGGAACTGGTGAGCATCCGTGCGAGCGCAAAGCCGCCGACGGCGAGCCTCTAGCCGGCGGCGCTGGCGCCCTCGCGCGTCCGCCCGCTGTTGGTTTCGATACGCGAAAGCTCGCGCGAGCAGCTAACGTCGCCCTCTCAAGTGAGAGGGGAGAGCGAGGTTGACAGCGAAAAGCGGCGGCTCGCCGCGCATGGCGTCACGCGTGTGCGTGCGGAGAACCCATCGCCGCTTACACTCGGTGGGACAAACACTTGGGTGGTGGGCGCCAACCCAGCGTGGGTGATCGATCCTGGGCCGGCGCTCGCGTCCCATATCGAGGCTCTGCAGCAGGCGCTCGAGCGCAGGGGCGGCCTCGGCGGGATAGCGCTCACGCACGACCACCCCGACCACAGCGAAGCGATCGGCCTGCTGCGCGAGTGCATGCCGGCGCCGCTCGCCGCCGGCCGCGGGGAGGTGCAGGTCCGCCTGAGCGACGGGTGCGAGTTCGGACCGCTGCGGGCGCTCTTCACGCCCGGTCACGCCGACGACCACTTCGCGTTGATCTGTGGACCCGTCTGTTTTACCGGCGACGCGGTCCTCGGCGAAGGCACGGCGTTCATCGCCCCCGAGCGGGGGGCTCTCGCCGGCTACCTGAACGGCCTGGAGCGCCTGCGCGAACAGAACTTGGAGGTCCTCTGCCCGGGGCACGGGCCAGCGATTTGGGACGTGCAGAAAACGCTCTCGCACTACATAGAGCACCGTTTGGGCCGGGAGCGGCGGCTGCTCACCGCGCTCAGCGAAGGACGCCGCTCGGTCTCCGAGCTGCTCGACAGCGCCTGGTCTGACGTGCCGGCCGGCTTGCGCGCGGTCGCAGCGCTCACGCTCACCGCTCACCTGTGGAAGCTCAAGGAGCAAGGAATGCTGCCGGACGACGTCGAGTGGCCCTCTTGGTGAGCGGTGCCGCTAGACGAAACGCGGATACAGAGTCATCCCGCCATCCACGAACAGGGTTGCGCCCGTTACATAGCTAGCTTGCTCGGAGGCCAGCCATGCGACGGCCTGCGCGATGTCCGTGACCTCTCCCCAGCGTCCCAGCGGAATCTCCCGCTGGACCTTGCCGCTCTTGGCCGGATCGGCAAGAACGTCGCGGTTGATCGGCGTGGCGATCGCCCCAGGGGCAACGTTGATCACTCGTATGCCAAGCGGCGCTAGCTCCTTCGCGATCGACTGCGTGAACATGCGCATGCCGCCCTTCGAGGCGCAGTAGTGCGAGAAGCGCTCCCAAGCGATCTGCTCGTGAACACTGGAGATGTTGATGATCGCTCCGCCGCAGCGGGCGGTGCGCATCAGGCGCGCGGCCTCGCGGGCGCACAAGAACACGCCGGTCAGGTTGACGTCGATCACTTTCTGCCAAGCCGCCAGAGGCATGTCGACGAGCGGATAGCGTTGCTCTATGCCGGCGTTGTTGACCAGCAGATCCACGC
This sequence comes from Solirubrobacteraceae bacterium, assembly GCA_025451035.1. Classification (GTDB taxonomy): domain Bacteria; phylum Actinomycetota; class Thermoleophilia; order Solirubrobacterales; family Solirubrobacteraceae; genus Palsa-744. Next base: position 20,023 of record JANWLE010000010.1, on the reverse strand, counting down.
ACCCGAAGGCACTCTGGGCCTCGCCGAAGGCGCGCGCGACATCCTGCTCGCTGGAGACGTCCATCTGGACCGCTAGCGCCTTACCGCCGGCCGCGTGGATCTCCTGCGCCATGCGCTGCGCCTCGTCCGGCGCGCCGACATAGTTGATCGCGACCGACGCGCCGTGAGCCGCGAGTTCGTAGCAGATGCCCTGCCCGATGCCCGAGTCCCCGCCGGTCACAAGCGCCCGGCGGCCCTCCAGCAGACGGGCGTCGGGTGGGCGCAGGCAGAACGACGATGGCACTCCGCGCAGACTATCTCGCTACCGTTGTGGGCACAAATGGCTCTGTCTGCCTCCCAGCGCCGAGATAAGGCTCGCGCCCCGGCGCTCGCCAAGGGGCGAAGCGAAGCCACCTACGGCGCCTCGCCGTTCCCGCCGATCGCCGACTACGGCTTTCTGTCCGACTGTCACACCGGTGCGCTGGTCGCCTCTGACGGGTCGATCGAGTGGATGTGCCTGCCTTACTTCGACTCCCCGTCGGTCTTCGGCGCGATGCTCGACCGCGGCGCTGGCGCCTTCCGTGTCGGGCCCTACGGCGTCTACGTGCCGGCCGGGCGGCGCTATCTGCCCGGGACCAACGTGATCGAGACGACATGGATGACCCCCCAGGGATGGCTGCGGGTCCTCGACGCGCTGACGATCGGGGATTGGCACGACAACGAGAAGGGGTCCAGCCACACCCGGCCGCCCACCGATTACGACGCCGACCACCTGCTGGTGCGGGTCGTCGAATGCATGCAGGGCCAGGTGCAGGTCGAGCTGGTGTGCGAGCCGATGCTCGACTACGGCGCCACACCAGCAAGATGGGAGGTGGCCGAAGACGCCCAGGGCGCGCTTGACGCGGTCGACGGCGAAAGAGCTTTCCGTCTGTTCAGCGACCTGCGGATGGGCATCGAGGGCAACCGCGTGCACGCCCGCCACACGCTCAAGGAAGGAGAGAAGCGCTTCTGCGCGATCTCTTGGACCGAGCAGCTCGGCGGCCCACGCACGGTTGAGGAAGCCGAGGCGCTGCTGGAGCGCACCAACCACTTCTGGCGCGAATGGCTGGCCGAAGGGACGTATCCCGACCACCCGTGGCGCTTCCATTTGCAACGCTCGGCGCTCGCGCTGAAGGGCCTGACGTTCATGCCGACCGGCGCGCTGCTCGCAGCGCCGACGACCTCGCTGCCTGAGACCCCGCACGGGTCACGCAACTGGGACTACCGCTATTGCTGGATGCGGGACGCCACCTTCGCGCTGTGGGGCCTGCACGCCCTCGGGCTCGACTGGGAGGCCGACGACTTCGTCCAGTATGTCGCCGACCTGAACCGCAACGGAGACGGATCCCTGCAGATCATGTACGGGATAAGGGGGGAGATGGAACTCGAGGAGTCCACGCTCGACCATCTCAAGGGGTATGAGAACGCCCGCCCGGTGAGGATCGGAAACGGCGCCTACAAGCAGCGCCAGAACGACGTCTACGGTGCGGTGCTCGACTCCGTCTACCTGCACTCCAAGAAGCGCGACCACATCCCCGAGCGGCTGTGGCCGGTACTGAAGGACCAGGTGCAGTGCGCGGCCAGGGCGTGGCGGGAGCCGGATCAGGGCATCTGGGAGGCCCGCGGCGAGCCCAGGCACTACGTCTCCTCAAAGCTGATGTGCTGGGTGGCGATGGACCGCGGCGCGCGCCTAGCGGAACGCCGCGGCCACGAGGATGTCGCCGCCGAATGGCAGGCCGTCGCGCAGGAGATCCGCGCTGAGATACTCGACCGCGGCGTCGATCAACGCGGCGTCTTTCGCCAGCACTACGACACCGACGCGCTGGACGCCTCGAATTTGCTGGTTGGGCTCGTGCGCTTTCTGCCCACCACCGACGAACGCGTGCACGCGACGGTCATGGCGATCCGCGAAGAGCTCACCGACAACGGCCTGGTGCTGCGTTACCGCACCGATGAGACCGACGACGGTCAGAGCGGGGAGGAGGGCACGTTCCTGATCTGCTCCTTCTGGCTGGTGAGCGCGCTCGCGGAGATCGGCCGCGTCCGCGAGGCCGAACACTTGTGTGAGCGGCTGCTGTCCTACGCCTCCCCGCTAGAGCTCTATGCGGAGGAGCTCGAGGCGTCCTCCGGGCGCCATCTGGGCAACTACCCGCAGGCGTTCACACACCTGGCGTTGATCAATGCCGTCACGCACGTGATCGAGGCCCAGCAGGCCTAGTCGTCGTTCATCGCAGCGATCATTTCCCGCAGCGTTGCCAGCGCGTCATGCTTGGGCCGCCAGTGAAGTTCGCGCCGTGCGCGGGTCGTGTCCATCACGACCGGCTCGCGCATAGCCTGGATCCAGCGCATCTGCGCCGGCAACAGCGGCATAGACGCGACCGCCTGCGCTGTCGCGTCGACCATGAAATGCGGAATCTTGATCGCGTGCCAGCCGAGCTCTGAGGCGATCTGGCTGATGCTCACGGTGCCGGCCCCCGCGAGGTTGTAGACACCGGGCGGCCCCTTCGCCAGTACAGCCGCGAGCATCGCGCTCGCGACATCGTCGTGGTGAACCAGCTGCAGCGGCACGCCTGGGTCTGGGAGCACGGGCCTGAGCAGCGGCAACGCTCCCAACAAGCCGCTGAGCGACGGCGGCAGACGCCTCGAGATCTGCGTGTAGGGGAGGTTGTTGATCAGCGCCGGCGCGTCCGGGCCGGCGACGATGCAGGGACGAAACACATACGCCTCGGTGTCAGAGCCCGCGAGCGTGTCCGCCAGCACCTGCTCGACCTCGGCCTTCTGCGCCGAGTAGTAGTGGCCGCGTGAGCCGCGGGCCGGCACGTCCTCGGTCAACGGCCGCGGGTTATCGCGGCGAAAGCCATAGGCCGCGACCGACGAGGCATATACCAGCCGCTTGACCTTCGCCGCCGTGCACGCGGCGAAGACGTTGCGCGAGCCGACCAGGTTCACCGCGCGTGTCTGCGTCGGAGAACCCATGATGATGAACGCCAGGTGTACTAGCACGTCCGCCTCGGCGAGGAGACTCGCGACCGCCACCGGGTCCAGGACGTCGCCGCGGTGATAGGTGACCTTACGGTAGCCGTGAGCGGACGGGTCAAATGGGCGGCGGGCCATCCCGATGACCCGCTCCACGCCCGCGGAACGGTCGAGTGCCGCCAGCAGTGAGCGGCCGATCTCGCCCGTGGGCCCCGTTACCGCAACGGTCAGTCGCTCGCGCGCAGGCATCAATCCAGTCTTATCACGCGCGCGCTCATCGTCTCGCTAGTACCCGGGCTCGCCTGGCAGAAGCACACGTGCGACCTCGCCCTCGAGCACCACGCGCGGCTGCACCGGCTGCACCTCACGGCCCGTCGCGTAAGCGAGCAGCTCGCTCTCGCTCGCGAACGCGCTCAGCTGCTCCAGGTGCTTGATCGTCGGGAAGACGAGCTCAATATCGCCCGCGCGGTGGGCGTCCAATGCCCCCTGGGCGGTGAACCAGCCAAAGTCCACGCACTCCTCACCGTCAACGGCCACCGACTGGCCGGCTGGCAGGGACGCGAGGAAGAAATGCGTGTCGAAGCGGATCTTTACCTCAGCCGGGGTGATCCAGCGCGAGAACTTGACTAGCGCATCCGGGTCGGCGACGGTGACGGATGCCTCCTCCTCGAGCTCCCGCAACGCCGCCGCGCGGTGCGCGCGCTCGCCGTCCCCCTCTCCGGCGTCGACCGCGCCGCCGGGGAACACCCAAACGCCGCCCATGAAACGCGCCTGCGGGGTGCGCCGCACCAGCAAGACCTCGAGCCGCTCGGACCCTCCACGCAGCAGGATCACGGTCGCAGCCTGACGCGGCGGGGTCGCCTCACCCGGGTTGTAGTCCTCCCCTGGGGCGGGCCGTCCGTCGAGGTCGAATGAGCGCATCAGCTGACCCTAGCGCGACGGGGCTCGGTCGGTAATCTTCCATGCATGACGACCACCACCCTCCAGCGCTGGATCTGCGAGTCCTGCGGCTACATCTACGACCCCCAGGAAGGCGATCCCGACGGCGGCATCCCTGCCGGCACCTCATTTGATGAGATCCCCGACACCTGGTACTGCCCGGTGTGCGGCGCGCGCAAGCGTGATTTCACGCCGTACGAGGATTGACAGCCTGACTGACTGGGCGCAGCTCCTAGAGCTCGACCAAAAGCGTGTCTGGCACCCCTACGCGGGGATACCAGTCACGCCGCCCTCGCTGCCGGTGCTCTCCGCCGACGGCGTCCGCCTGCGCCTGGCTGACGGGCGCGAGCTCATCGACGGCATGTCCTCGTGGTGGTGTGCGATCCACGGCTACAAACAACCGCGGCTGGATGAGGCGCTGCGTGAGCAGCTGGACCGTATGGCGCACGTCATGTTCGGCGGGCTGACGCACGAGCCCGCCGTGGCACTCGCGCAACGCCTGCTGGCGATCACCCCCGCGGGCCTCGAGCACGTGTTCTTCGCCGACTCCGGCTCTGTGTCGGTGGAGGTCGCGATCAAGATGTGCCTGCAGCGATCCCGCGCGCGCGGCGAGGAGCGGCGCAGCCGCCTGTTGACCGTGCGCGGCGGCTACCACGGCGACACGTTCGGGGCGATGGCGGTGTGCGACCCCGTCGGAGGCATGCATCGTCTGTTCACCGGCGTCCTGGCTGAGCACGTGTTCGCGCCGCGGCCGCCAGATGGCTTTAACGCGCGGCTTCAGCCGGACTGGGCCGGCGCCGTGAGGGAGCTGTTTGAGCGCCACGCCGAGGAGCTCGCCGGTGTGATCGTCGAGCCGATCGTGCAGGGAGCGGGAGGCATGCGCTTTCACTCGCCGGAGTGCCTGAGGCTGCTGCGCGAGCTCTGCGACGATCACGGCCTGCCGCTCGTTGCCGATGAGATCGCGACCGGCTTCGGCAGGACCGGTGTGCTGTTCGCGTGCGAGCATGCCGGCGTGCGACCGGATGTGATGTGCGTCGGCAAGGCGCTGACCGGCGGTTACATGACGCTCGCAGCGACGCTTTGCACCGGGGAGATCGCCCGGGCGATCTCAAACGGCGAGGGAGGCGCGCTGATGCACGGCCCGACGTTCATGGCGAACCCGCTCGCGTGTGCTGTGGCGCTCGCCTCGCTCGAGCTGCTCGCCGATGGAGATTGGCGCCAGCGTGTCTTGCGGATCGAAAGCCAGCTGCGAGCGGGCCTCGCGCCAGCGCGGGAGCTGCCCGGCGTAAGCGACGTGCGTGTGCTCGGCGCGATCGGCGTCGTCGAACTCGAGCACGAAGTGGACCTCGCTCGCGCGAGCGCGGCGGCCCTCGCCCAGGGCGTGTGGCTACGCCCTTTCCGCGAGCTTATCTACGCGATGCCGCCGTATGTGACGGGCTCCGACGAGGTCGCTGCGATCACCGGCGCGATGGTGGCGGCCGCAGCCGTCGCCTGAAGCGAGCCAGCGCGCCTACGCGGCGAGCCAGCGTCGCCACGGCAACCGCTCGCCGGCGCGGGCGAGGCCCTCCAGGTCGGCGTTCTCGAGCGTGTCGAGCGTCGCCACCTCGACCTCTCCGAGCGAGGCGATCGTCTCGCGGTTAGAGAGCTCGACGTCTGACGGCGCTGCCGGCCACGGGGTCAGCACGACCGCGTGCACGCGCAGGCCGTATGCGCGCGCGGCGTGCAGGGTGAGCAGCGTGTGGTTGATCGTGCCGAGGCCCGCACGTGCGGCGATGAGCAATCCCAGGCCGAGCTCACAGGCGAAGTCGGCGACTGTGTAGCCGCCGGCCAGCGGCACCAGCAGACCACCGACGCCCTCGACGATCAGCGTGTGGTCTGGTTCGGCTGCCGCGCGGGCGCGGGCGAGCAGCCCCGCCGGGTCGATGCTCTCGCCGGCGAGCGACGCCGCTAGGTGGGGTGATGCGGCCGCCGGGTAGCGCAGCGGCGAGACGTCCTCGGCTCGCATACGGGCGATCGAGCCGAGCAGCACGTGGTCTGCCGGCCAGTCAGGTGCGCTCTCGTCCACGCCGGTGACCACCGGCTTGTGTGCGCGCACCGGCTTGCCATGCCTGACCATCGCCGCCAGCAGCGCCGCGCTGAGTATCGTCTTGCCAGCGGCGGTGTCGGTGCCGGTGATGAAGAGCCCGCGCATCTGGCGCAGCGTCAAGCCGGGCGCTAGGCGGCGTGAGCCATCGACTCTTCACGCTCCAAGTCAAACGGCTGGTTCGGCTGCAGCTCGCGCGCGGGCTCGGCGGCGCGCTCTCCCTGGCCCGCCGCGTTCGGGCCTCGCGCGGTGAGCGACAGGTCGAGCTTTTGGTTGCGCGCCGCACGGGCCAGGACCTGCGCCGCGCGCCGCAGCTCACGCTCGGTATGGGAGGCCATCACCGTGAGGCGCAGCCGCGAGGTCCCCTGCGGCACCGTCGGTGGGCGGATCGCCTGCGCGAACACGCCGTGTTCGACCGCCTCGTGGCACATCCGCACAGCCGTGCGCTCGTCGCCGACGACCAGCGGGATGATGTGTAGCTCGCTGGCGCCGAGAGCGAACCCCTCCCGCGCTAGCGCCTCGCGCAGCGTGCGCGCGGCCCAGTTGAGCCGCTCCACGCGGTGCGGGCGCTCTTCGAGCAGCCCCAGCGCGGCGAGCGCGCCCGCGACCGCCGGGGGCGGCGGCGCGGTCGAGAAGATCAGCGAGCGTGCGCAGTTGATCAGGTAACGCGTCATCGTCTCGCTCGCGCACGCGTAGGCGCCGTAGGAGCCGAGCGCCTTGCTGAGCGTGCCGATCAAGACATCGACCTGGTCCTCGATGCCGGCCTGCGCGACCGCGCCGCGCCCGCCGGGGCCAAGCGCACCAGTCGCATGCGCCTCGTCCACGACCAGGCAAGCTTGGTAAGCCTCGGCGAGTTCGGCGATGTCTGCGAGTGGCGCCACGTCGCCATCCATCGAGAAGACCGAGTCAGTGACGATCAGCCTCCGTCCGTCCCGGGGTGCGCGCGTGAGGTGCCACTGCAGGTGCTCGGCGTCGGCGTGACGGTAGACGAGAACCCGGGCGCGCGAAGCGCGGCAACCATCGATGATCGACGCGTGGTTGAGCTCGTCAGAGAAGATCACATCGCCCGGCCCGGCGAGCGCGCCGATCACGCCGAGGTTGGCCAGATAGCCGGAGCCGAACAGCACGCACGCCTCGCTGCGCTCGAACGTCGCCAGGCGCTCCTCCAGGCGGCGGTGGATCGTCATCGTGCCCGATACGAGGCGGGAGGCGCCTGCGCCGACGCCCCAGCGCATCGCCGCGTCGGCGGCCGCCTCGCGCACCCGTGGATGATCCGCGAGGCCGAGGTAGTTGTTCGAGCAGAGAAGCAGCACCGGCTTGCCGTCCAGCAGCACACGCGGCCCCTGTGGACCGGAGACCATCCGCAGCCTGCGCTGCAGGCCGAGCCGCTCCAGTTCTGCCATCCGCTGCTCGATCTCGGTCATCCGTGTCTCCTCTGGCTCGCCCTGGTGTATGCGCCCGTCGTCAGTCCGTGGTGACCGGCACCGCGCCCGCCGGCACGCTGTGCCCGTCAGGGCGCGGCGGCACGGATCGTTTGGCGCGGTAGCGCAGCTGGGTCGACGGGTCCCACAGCCGTACGTTCAACTCAAGCGCGTTCTCCGCTGAGCCCCGCGCGACGTCGTGCAGGTGCTCCTGTACGACATCGGGCGTCTCGCCCTCCAGGTAGCCGCAGCGGTTGTCCGGACGAGGGTTCGCGCCGTTGTCCGGTTGGCGCGCGACGTTCAGGCCGAGCTCCTGGAACATCGCCCTATCGTCCTCGGGAGCGTTACCGAGCGTGGTCAGGAAGTTGCCCATCATCACGCCATTCAGCCCCGCCTTGACAGCCAGCGGCTGCAGCTCGCCGAGGTTCTCTGTGCGGCCCCCGCACAGGCGGAACAGGGCTTCTGGAATGATCAGGCGGAAGATCGCTATCCACTTGACCGCCTCCCATGGGTCGATCAGCTCACGCTCGCCGAACTTGGTGCCCGGCCGGGGGTTCAACAGGTTGATCGGCACGCTCGTCGGGTTGATCGCCGCCAGCTCGAAGGCCATCTCGACTCGCTGCTCACGGCTCTCGCCGAGGTTCAGGATCCCGCCTACGCATGTCTCAAGCCCAGCCTCGCGGACGGCCTGGATGGTACGCAGGCGACCCTCGTATTGGACGGTGCTGGTGACCTCCGGGTAGTAGCTGGACGCCGTCTCGACGTTGTGGTGCACCCGCTGGATCCCGGCTTGCTTGAGCGCGTGGGCGCGCGCGAGTGACATGTGCCCGATCGACGCGCAGCGCTTGAGGTTGGTCTGCTCGGCGACCAGGCGTGCTCCCTGCACGATCTTCTCGAAGTCGCGCTTGGACAAGCCCTGGCCCTGGGTGACCATGCAGAAGCGGTGCGCGCCCGCGGCTTCGGCGGCGAGTGCGTGTTCGAGGATTTGCTCGGGCTCCATCATCGCGTGCATCGGTGTCTCCGCCTCGGCGAAACGCGACTGGGCGCAGAAGCCGCAGTCCTCGGCGCACCCACCGGACTTGGCGTTCACCAGCGAGCACATGTCGGTCGAATCGGAGAACCGCTCGACCCGGGCCTGCCAGGCGCGCTCTACGAGCGCTTCGATCTGCGCGTGATCCTCGATCTCGCCGAGCTGGAGGGCTTCCTCGCGGGTGATGAGCGGCGCCATGTGACTAGGACCTCCGGTTGTTGTTGGCGGCGGACGTTATGCGAAGTGGCGGACGTCAGCGGCGCTCGCGCGCCCAGCCATCTGCGACTGATCGGCAAGGTTTGGCGCTGTCCGCGTCTATCGCCACTGGCCGGCTAGCGCCCCTGCCAGTTAGCGGGGCGTTTCTCGGCGAAGGCGCGCATGCCCTCGCGCATGTCATCAGAGGCGAACGAGGTGCGGCGCAGCTCGATCAGCTCCTCTTCCACGTCGGGCGCAAGCTCGCCGTGGGCGTGCAGTAGCGCGGCGATTACGCGCTTGTTGCCTGTCTGCGATAGGGGGGCATTGCCCGCCATCTCGCCGGCCAGCTCGAGCGTCAGCGGCTCGAGCTCGCCGGCGCCCGCCACCCGGTTTACGAGTCCCCATTGCAGCGCCGTCGAGGCCGAGATGTAGCGGCCGAGCAGAAACAGCTCGCGCGTGCGGGGAACCCCGATCGCGTCGATGAAGCGCCGCAGGCCGGTATGCGAGTAGACCAGGCCGAGCTTCGCCGGCGGCATCCCAAGCTTGATGTCGTCCTCGGCCACCCGCAGATCGCATGCCAGCGCGAGCTCCAGCCCCCCGCCGATCGTGTGGCCCGGCAGCGACGCGACGGTGGGCAAGGGGAACGCCTCGAGCGCTTCTATCGCTTCGGTGAACGGGTGCGCGATCAGGCGCTCGGCGCGCTCCTCGAACTCCGCGTCAGGGATCTCGCCGATGTCATACCCGGCGGAGAACATCCCGTGCGCGCCCGTGATCACCACACAGCGTGTCGGGGAATCCAGCTGGGAGAGGCCCGCGAGCGTCGCCGTGATCGCGTCCAGGATCGGGTGATCCAGCGCGTTTCGCTTAGCCGGATTGGAGATCGTCAGGCGAGTCACCCCGGCGGCGGGCTCGTCGATGAGCAGCTTGCCGTCGGCGAGCTCGCGCGGGGAACCAGTTCCCAACCCGCTACTCCAGGACGACCAGCGTGTCGCCCTCGTCGACCGCCTGGCCCTCCTCGCAGAGGATCTCCTTGACGACGCCGGCATCTTCGGCTTCGACCGGCATCTCCATCTTCATCGACTCGAGAATCGCGACCGTGTCGCCCTCCTCGATCTTGTCGCCCACTGCGCATTCGATCTTCCACACAGTGCCGGTGATATGAGCCTCAACCTCAACCACGAAAAAAGACCTCCTGGACATTCAGGGTGACGGGCTTGACCGACGGGCAGGCTAGTCGCACGGACGGCAGGATAACCATCGGCGCGATGTGTATCACCACCGCCCGACAGCGGCCCGGTCGCTCAGACGTGGGCGTCGACGGGCGGCGCCGGCAGTGGGTGCGGGCGAGTGGCGATCATGTGAGAGACTGTTCGGGTCCTGCGCCGTTAGCTCATCGGGTAGAGCCCCGGACTTTTAATCCGGTGGGACGGGTTCGAGTCCCGTACGGCGCATTTCACTGGGCCTGTGCTCCTTATTGAAACCCGGGGCGAATGTCGTTCCCGAGCAACGTTGCCATTTTCCAGGCAACGTTGTGCAGGGCGCAGCCGATGTCATGAAGTTGATGACACGATGGCCAGCCTGATGGGCCCAAGCCGCGCAAGCGGCCGAGCTGGGGCCTGCACTGTGATGGGTAGTGAGGCCGCGTTCTACTTTGCGAGTAGCTCCAAGGCGCGTTGGATGATGAGTGAGCGCCCATCGCCGCGAGACTGCACCTGCGGATCGGTTAGGTGTCGGGTCAGCGGGCCGCTCGCTGCCAGCTGCTGTCAGTTGCAAGCTGCGTTACGGTCAGGGGACTCGCCCGACGTGCCCGCACCCGGTCGGGCGCATCGGACATCGCCTGGCGGTCTCGATGGCGCGTGGGATAGCGCTCTCAGGAAACAACACCGGGTCGAGCGGCGAGCCGGGCCAGTCGCTCGTGCGCGAACTGGACCACGGCGGCGCCCTCGCCGACTGCGGTCGCGCAGCGCTTGATCGAGCCCGCGCGCACGTCGCCAGCTGCGTAGACACCGGGCACGCTCGTCTCGAGAAGGCCCTCTGCGCTAGCGTCTGCGCCGGTCAGGATAAAACCGTCGGCGTCACGCGCAAGCACCCCACCGAGCCACTCAGTGCACGGTCTAGCGCCCAGGAACAGGAACACAAAAGAGAACGGCAGCTGCTCTCCGTCGGCGAGCGCGACCGCTCGCAATCGCCCGTGCTCTCCTTGGAGGCTGGTGATTTCAGAGCGATCGCGCACGGCGACCCCGTAGCGGTCGAGCTCATCGATCAGATACTGCGACATCGTCTCGCTGAGGTTGCCGCGGCGGTGCAGGAGTGTGACGAGCGCGCCTCCGCGCGCCAGCCAGACGGCAGCCTGGCCCGCCGAGTTGCCCCCGCCGACGACCGCCACGCGCTGAGCTGTGCAGAGCTGACCCTCTGATGGTCCCGCGGCATAGAACACGCTCAGCCCCTCATACGCCTGGAGTCCCACCACGGGCAGACGCCTGTATTCGGCGCCCATGGCGAGCAGCACCGCGCGTGCAGCGATCTCGTGGCCGTCCTCGAGCCTCACGAGGTGGCGCTCGGCGCCGGGCCTTAGTTCCTGGGCGCGGTAGGGCGAGGCCAGGCGCGCGCCAAACTTGCGCGCCTGGGTGGCAGCGCGACTGGTCAGTTCGCTGCCGCTGATCCCGGCGGGGAAGCCCAGGTAGTTCTCGATCCTGCGCGAGGTGCCCGCCTGACCACCGATGCCGCTGCCCTCCAAGATCAGCGTGTCCAATCCCTCGGAGGCGCCGTACACGGCCGCACCGAGTCCCGCAGGGCCTCCGCCGACGATCAGAAGATCGACCTCCTCGCGCCGCGCGAGCTCCAGACCTATGCCGAGCGTGCGTGAGAGCTCGCCGTTACTCGGGTTTAGAAGCTCCACGCCGCCAGGCAGGCGCACCAGTGGCATCGCGGACACGGAGGGCTCCATCGCCGGGTCAGCACCATCGGTCGTCTCGGTGGGATCGATCCAGGTGTGGGGGAGCCGCTGGGCTCGCGCGAACTCGAGCAGCCGGCGTGTGTCGGGCGAGTCGCGCGGGCCGATGATCTCCGGTCCGATGCCTTGACGCTGCTGAAGCAACTCACGGCGCTCCACCAAGGCGCCAAGGATCAGATCCGAGAGCGAGGGATCATCGAACAGCAACGCTCGCAGCGTCTCGCGCGGGAGGGCGATGTAGCGCATCGGCTGAGTGACGACCGCGGTGACGAACACCGCTTGCCCACTAAGGAGGTTGACCTCGCCGAGAAACCCCGAAGCGCCGTGGCGCACGATCTCGTTCCCGGCGCCATCCAAAATCGCCGCCTCACCCTCGATGATCGCGATGAACGGATAGGTCGCGTCGCCGATCTCATACAGCTTCTCGCCCGCTCCGGCATTGAGCTCCTCACCGTGCTCGGCAAGCAACTCAAGCTGAGTGCTCGAAAGCACTCTGGCGGCCGGAACTGCCACCTGGGCCAGCCGGTCATCATCGCGGGAAGTCATCTAGAGGCAAGCGTAGCCGGACTATGCGGTGCTCATATTGCCGACTTCGATCTTCGGCGGCTCCTTGCCGTGGTGCAGTAGTCGACCGCCCGGAAGCACCCGTGTACGTGGTCGTTGACCACGCCGACGTTTTGCACGAACGCGTACACGCTCGTGGGCCCGACGAAGCGGTGGCACTGGGACTTCAACTGCTTGGCGAACACCTCCGCCTGCGGCGTCGACTTGGGCAGGTTGGTGATCGACCAGGGTGCCAAGACTAAGGTTGAGCGCTGGACGCCGAGACATCGATGTCGTGGGTGAGCCGGGGCTCGGTGTCGCGACGACGCTGAGCGCCGGGTCGGATCCCCACCGCCCGGCACTCATCTGTCGTCGGGAAGAGCAGCAAAATCACGCTTGGCCTTCCTGTACCAGCCCATTCCTGAAATGGGATGCTTCCACCTACCCTTCATCTCCTTCAAGGCACTTTCGTGCGTTGCATCGCCTTGTGCAACCACATCATTTAGATGTTTGTCCTGTGCCTTGATGACCTCATCTGCAGTGTTTCCATGGTGAGGGAAATCGCATGGTCCACCCAGTTGTTTACATGTCATCGTCTTCATGGGTCTCGCCTTCTTTTCATGGCTGTGATCGCCGGATCGCTCACGGCAGGTGTTGGACGCGGATCAGGTTGCCGGCGGGATCGCGGACAGAGCAGTCGCGAATCCCGTAGGGCTGCGCGAGGGTCAGGCAGGCGCTGTGCCGCGGCTGGTCTGCCAGTACCTACGAGATCGTGGCACAGGCGCCACCGGAGACTGTGCATGGCCCTCGCTCTGGGCCGAAAGGGGCAACGCGCGCCGCTCGACCAGGAGATGACATCAACTCGACATTGCAATGACATCAAAGCGATGTTATGATGACATCATGCATCTAGATGACTTGATCCAGCAGGTCCATGATCAGCTCCGCTCGTCGGCCGCGCTCGGCGACGAGCGGACCCAGCAGATCGCGGCCACGCTTGCGACAACGGTCGAACCCGCCGTGCGGCTCGCGATCATGAACGCGCTCGCGGACGCCGCGGACGAGATCACCGCTGCGTTGCTCGACCTACCGGGCTCCCCGGCTGTATCGGTGCGCCTCGACGGCGGCCAGTTGCGCGTCGACGTGACCCGGGGCGAGGCGCAGCCGCTCGCACGCCCGGCCGACGACGGCGACGCAAGCGCCCGCGTCTCGCTTCGCCTGTCCGAGGCGTTGAAGGCCGACATCGAGGCGGCCGCGGGCCGCGACGGACTCTCGGTCAACAGCTGGATCGTGCGCGCCGCTACCAGCGCGCTCACAAGCGGCCCCGGCGGACGCACCCACTACGGCCAGCGCATCACGGGCTGGATCAACGGTTAACCCAGGAGGACACCCATGAGCACCACGACGTTCCCGCTTTCTGGACAGACCGGCTTGCAGGTACGCATCGGCAGTGGCTCGCTCACCGTGCACGCCCGGGACGGGCTGACCGAGGCGAGCGTGACCCTCGTGCCCCGCGTCGCCGACTCCGACATCGTCGAGCGCACCCTCGTCGAGCTGCGCGGCTCCACGCTGTACGTGACGGCCCCGCGCCAGGGCGGGATCTTCGACCTGCCGATCCTCGGTGGGCGTCGGCAGGTTCGCAACGCGATGGACGTGACCGTCACCGTGCCCAGCGGCTCCGCGGTAAAGGCGACATCGGTCACCGCCGACATCACCGTCGACGGCCGCTGCGGCGCCGCCGACATCGCGTCCGGCGGATCGTCGATCTCGTTGGACGAGGTCGACGGCGACCTTCGCCTACGGTATGGCAGCAGCACCTGTCAGGTCGGCCGGGTGAGCGGCTCGGTCGAGCTGCGCTCGGGCTCGGGCGACGCGCGGTTCGGCGAGATCGGTGGCGGGCTGTCTGCCGCGCGCGGCAACGGCATGCTCGACGTCACCACAGTGCACGGCCCGGTACGGACACGCGCAGGCTCCGGGCCCACGAGCCTGGGGGCGGTGCACGCCGACGTAGACCTCGCTAGCGGCGCCGGAGAGCTCGCGATCGGGATCCCGGCCGGGCAGGCCGCGCGGCTGGACGTCGTGACCGGCTCGGGGCGCGTCGACTCCGAACTGCCAATCGAAGAGAAACCCGAGACATCCGGCAAGACGATCACGATCAGAGCCAAGACCGGCAGCGGCCACATCCAACTCTACCGCGCGCCGTAGCTGCCGCCCGCTATCCGCCGTCGGCGCTACTACCCGAGCCTTGCTCCTTGCGCGAAGCGGACGCGCTCGTGGCTGGCTTCAGGCGCGCATCTGGGGCGAGGTCGTACTTTCAGCTTTCTTTCACGTTGGCGCGTCAATATCAGCCCATGCATCTGCTGGTCGTCGACGACGACGCGGCCGTGCGTGAGGCGCTTGCGCTCGAAGACCACCAGCGGCCCTGGGGAACGCACCGCCAAGGCGGCTTCCGAGATCCGTTCGGACACAATTGGTCGGTCGGCGACAGGTCTCCACTCAGCCGCCGGGCGCACTGAGTAGCCCCGAGTCCTGTTTCGATCACGCAGTGGGCGCCTGGCCCGCCGCCCCGCAGGTGCCCTGCTTCGCGGAAGCCAGCTGCGTGAAGGAGTGGTCTCCGATGAGGACTGGCCGGTGGTGTGGACCGATTCGTGTGGGCTTGTGTATGAGCGTAGAGTGACTGTCTCTACGGGGAGGTGCTATGAATCGCCAACAGAAGCCCAAGGATCACATCGCCGACGCCGCTAAGTCGCGGAGCCTGGCGCAAGCGCGTCAGGCCGAGCGCGCCGCTGAGATAGCTGGGAAGCAAGCCCAGCTCAAGCGCGAGGCCCAAGAGCGACGCGAGCAGAAGCCGAAACCTCGGCGACCGAAATGATGTAGTCCAGGGCGCGCAAGAAACCAGCCTTGGCTCGGCCTTCGGCGTTCCGGCTCCGGCGGTAGCTCCAGGGTGGTCTTTAGCGATCCGCGCAGCGGTCGATTGGACATTGAGGCACCCGACCGGCCCGTGAGCTGTAAGAGAAGTCATATGGGAGAAGGAGCTGGCAGGCCAAGCGCGCGCTGAAGGCTTGCTGGCGGCCGTGTGCTGGTGCGCACTGTTGCCCGGGGCGCTTGTAGATTTGGAGCCGCCCCAATACGGGGCCTTCAGTTATGCCGCGGCGCTATGCGGAACCGTCGGCGCTGGCAGGGCCTCTAGCAAAGTCGCGGGCAGGCGTGTGCTGGCGTCCCATACCTCGATGGCGACAAGCGTGTGGGTCGCGCGGTCGTAGTCCCGCAGTCCGCCGGGGACGCGCTCGCTGACGACATCGCCGGACTCGCCAGTCGGGAGCCAGGCGATGTCTGCGTCGCGGTCGTAGTACGCGTACATGGCTGTATTGAGAGTACCGGCCTGCTCGACGTCCGAGCGTGTCAGGCGCCGTTGGTCGAGCCGCAGCACGGCATGGGCAGTCCGAGCGAAGTGCTCGATCGGCATTGCGTTGCGATTGTACGGGCGTGGGTCGGCGCCCGCGCGGTTTTGCAGACTCCCCGAAGCCTGCTCACCCCGAGCCGTATCCACAACGCAGAGAGTCCGCCATGGAGACCATCGATGGTCGCACCGGGCGTTGCAGGTCACTGATGGTTGGCTGGACTATCTCCAATGTCCGAAAAGCTGGAGTGGCAGCAGCCCGAGTCCTCCGCAACCGCTGTCAACAAGACGGGCGGAGTGGCGGATCCTCGCCGGCGACGACTGGATAGCGCCCTCTCCGGTTTCAGGCGCTATCCGGGCGCTTAGGACTTCGGGGCCTTGGCGAGAGCCTGCTCGCGTTTGAGTTCGGTGCTGCTTTTTGGCGGGGGTGAAGGCGCGCTCGCGCCCGCGGGATTGTGACGGCGGCCGGCAGAGGTGGGGAGTTCATGCCGGCTGCCGTCACAGGCCGCTCTAGAAAGACGACGCGGTCCCGGGCCGCTTGAGGAACCTTCGCTTCATCTCGCCTTTCGGCGTGGTGAGCTCGGGTGGCGCGGCCTCACACCTCTGATGGCCTCGCTCTTTGTGGCTCGGTTCCGCGTCTGGTCGCAAACGTGCTCGACAACGCGATCCGCCACAACAAGACCGGGGGGCACATCGACGTCGCGACCGCCACCACCGCCGCGGGAGCGGTCCTGTCAGTCAAGAACAGTGGCCCGACCGTCGCGCCTGCCGAGCTCGAGCGCCTCTCCCAGCCCTTCCAGCGCCTCGGCGCCGAGCGCACGAACCGGGGCGACGGTCACGGGCTGGGGTTGTCGATCGTTGCAGCGATCGCTCAGGCCCACAACGCCACTCTGGTCGTGGCGTCCCGCACCGAGGGAGGGCTGCGCGTGCAAGTGAGCTTCCCAGCCTCCTGACACAGACGAGAGAGAGCCTGAAGGCTTGTTGGTGGCTGGCGGGCCTGTCGGACGTGAGCTCGTTGTGGGTGAACCAGAACGCGGAGATGCGCGGCTAGCGGACGCGGCTGTGGGCCTTGACTGGGGATCGTGCGGTGGGATAAGGTGAACATCTGAAGTAGGAGTCAGGTGACTCCGAGGGTCTCAGTGGTCCTCGAGAAAATCGATGCTCCCGTAGCCGGTGCGTAGGAGGTTCCTATGGCCGGTGGTTTGCAGATGGGGCGTTCGGCTTGTGCGACGGTGTCGTCCGACCGTCCTCCTCTGACTCGAACCTGGTCGATGGGTGCGCCTCGCAGTCACCGCCGGGAACGGGGCTGGCTGCTGATCGGCATAAGCGTGCTTGCCATGCTGGCCGGCATCTGGCCATCAAGCGCGAGGGCGGACACCGTCCTTCACGTAGATGTCGTACACGGCAGCGACAGCGGCAACTGCCAGTCGGCGGGGTGTAAGACGCTTGGCTACGCGATCGAACAGGCTGCGCTGGCGGGCGAACCGGCCACGATCGACGCGGCCGCCGGCACCTACAGCGAAGACCTGATCCTGAGCTCTGCGGTGAACGGCCTGACTATCGTTGGGGCGGGTAGCGGCAGCGACCCGGCGACGAGCACGATCATCTCCGGTGTCAGTGGAGGTGGAGTGAACACGATCGAAGCCGCCAGTGCGACCGCGCTCGTGCTCGAACATCTCCGGGTGATCCACCCCGCGGGCGACAATGAAGACGCCATCGAGGCGCCTGAAGCCGACTTGAGTCTCAACGACGTGGGCGTCGAACAGCTCGCTGATAGTGGATTCGCAGACGGTATAAACGCCGGATGGGCGGGCCCCGCAAGCGTCACGGTCAGCGGCGGCTTCGTCCATATCGCGGGCACCGAATCTGAGGGCTACGCCATCAACAACAGGGGCGGCCCGATCACCGTCACGGGCGCGACGATCACCGTCGACGGGACCGGCTACGGCCTCAACGGCATCAACGGCGTGATCTCGGCCACCAACACCAAGATCAACATGACCGACCCGATTTCATCGGGATATGGGATAAACACCTTCGCCGACATCCACACGGCCAACACCACAATCACCGTTGCCGGTAGCGGGCTCGCCGTCAACGACGTGGGTGAAAGCACGCTCGAAAACACAACGATCACCCTCACCAACAGCCAGCCGAACGGGTACGGCGTCAACTCAGACACCGGCATCACGGCCAGCAACGACACCATCAGCGTCGCAGGCAGGGATACCGGTCTGAACACGACCGGCAACCTCACGATCGCAAACAGCACCGTCACGCTCTCCAACGCCGAAAGCAGCGAAGCCGTGTTCGCCGCCGGCGCGGTCCTAGCAGTCGGCGATCACGTCACCAATGCTGGACACGGGTGCGGCATATTTGCAGGGAAGGCCATGACCCTCAATGACACACGGGTCGAAATGACGAACCCGAATACCAATACTTGCGGCGTGTTTACGGGAAAGGACCTCGAAGGGGAAGGCGATGAAATCACAATCGCGGGAGAAGGTAACGGCGAAGGAATCGGCTGCGGCGGGAGCCTCAAGCTCACCGACAGCACCATTCTCCTGTCCAATTCCGTAGGTGAAGCACTGGGTATCAGAGCCAGTCACTCGGCGAACCTCGAACGAGTGACATTGACATCTGGACTCGGTAGCGCATTGATCGCGAATGGCCCAAGCATGCTTACCGATTCGACTGTGATCAACAGCGGCGGCGAACCCACTGTAAGCCTCGGCGGTGAAGGCACGGATTTCATAAGGCGCTCCACAGTTCGCATGCAGGCAGCTGGCGGCATCGCGGTGATCGCCACTGAAGGCCTCGGCCTGGTCCTCGAAAACTCGCTGGTGCTCGGCGGAAGCGGCATGCTGTTCACAGCCACCGGGGGCGAAACGGACACGCTGACCGTCGCCAGCTCGACCATCGACGCCGGCGAGGAGGGCGTGCGCGACAAGAACGTCAACTCCATCACTGCGACCGTCGATAAAAACGCCGCGAGCACCGCCCTCGTGAACATCGAGACGTCGATCCTCATCGAGCCTCCCGCCGCGAAGATACCGCCGGTGATCATCTCGACTGTGGCCGCCTCCGCGGTGGCGGTCGGCCCAGGAGGGACCGGTACCGTCACAATCCACTGCTCCTACACCGAGGTGCCAGGTGTCAGCCAGAAGCAGTCGGGAACGGTCGGGACGATCGAATGTCCAACCGGCAACGACGGGAACACCTTCACCGAATCGGTGGCGGCCATCTTTGCTCACCCCGGCACCAGCTACGTGCTCAACCCAGCCTGGGACGGGGTGGACAGCGTGCCGGCGGGCACGGTCTCGCTGCCGGGCAACCTGACACCCTCTAGCACCGATCTGGTTGGAGATCCGCGCGTGCTGAACGGCGTGGGCAGCTGCCTGCCGGGGCTACAGGACAAGGGGGCACTTGAGCTGACCGGTCACGAAGGCATCGTCCCCAACCCTGTGATAAGCGGCGCGGAAAGCGCAGCCGTTGGTAGTACCGTCACCTTCACTGCGACCAGCATCCCGACCGCCACGTTCGGATGGCAGACTTCAGACGGCGCTGCCGGTACGGGCGCCACATTCGAACACGCCTTCCAGCAAGCCGGTAGCTACATCCTGACGCTGAAAGCGGCCGGTGGACCGGGATGCATATCTACCGCGACGCACGCGATCACCGTCAAGCCCCAACCAGCGCCGCCGCAACAATCCGCAGAAAATAAGCCGGGCTCGCAAGCGCCATCAGCGAGCCCACCGGCCAACGCCTCAGCGCCACAGCTCGCGCTGGTCTGCGCCAACAGGCGTTTGACCCTCACCGATGTCGCCATGCGGGGCGGCGGAGTGTTGTTGACCGGTGTTGCCGAAGGGCGGTTGGTTGGGAAGGTGGTCGAGATTTTGTTTGATGGCCATCAGAGAGTCGCGTCCGCCAGAGTCCGCAGGGACGGGTTCTTTAGCACCCGGGCGCCCCTCCCACCAGTGGGTCTGCGGTTCTCGAACAGGGCCCGTTACGTGGCGATGGTCGGAGGGTTGCGGTCGTTGGACTTGAAGCTAACACGCCGGCTGGTGCTGGAGCCGCCGGTGAGTAGAGGTGGACGGACGGTGCTGTCGGGAGAAGTCGTGCGGCCGTTGACGAGACCGCGCTCCTGGATCCTGGTCTCGCGGATGGGGTCCAACTGCACGCGCGGGAAGATCGTGGCGCGGGTCAAACCAAAGGCAAATGGGCACTATGCGATCACCTTGGACGCTCCGGCGGGGCGCACTGCAGTTGTGTATCGGTTGAGCAGCGCAGTGCGAGCGGACACTCGCAGCAGCAAGACATTTAGGACCTACAGTCTCACCGAGGCCGCTCAGCCTGAATAGGGCGACGGTGTCAGGGCTAGGCATATGAGGTATGCCTGCGGAACCGTCGGTGCTGTCCTAGCTGGATGAGCGGCGTGGCCGCGCTGGCAGGACAGGAGACTACG
>JANWLE010000009.1 GCA_025451035.1 Solirubrobacteraceae bacterium | reverse complement strand
CCTCCCTCTCCGTAACCACCCCTTCGGTCGCCCTTCTGTGAAGCCTAGGTGGCGCTGGAGGTCTCGTTCGATCGTTATACTCATCAAGTATGACTGGTCGAATAGGGGCGAAGGGGCAGGTTGTGATCCCCAAGGCGTTGCGAGATCGTGCTCGTCTGCAACCAGGCGATGAAGTCGACTTCGAGTTGCGCGAGGAGGAGATCGTGCTCGTCGCCAGGAGATCTCCAGCTCGGTTGGGTGGCCGGTTCTCGAAGACCGGGATGGCAGCGCGCCTGCTCGAGGATCGAGCGCGCGAGCCACGGTGAGCGTCTGCCTTGACTCCTGGGCGGTTCTCGCCTGGTTGGACGGCGAAGAACCCGCGCTCTCTCGCATAGAGGGCTTGCTCAGGGATCGGCCCATGGTGAGTTGGGTGAACGTCGTCGAGGTTTACTACCGCGTGGAGCGGGATCACGGACGGGTCGCCGCCGATGACACACTCGGCGCGCTGCGGTCGGTCCTCTCCCTGGACCTACCGGGTACAGCGAGGATGATCGAGGTGGCGCGCCTGAAGGCGCGCGCCCCCATTGCCCTTGGCGACTGCTTCGCCGTCACGACCGCCGCTGCCCATGATCTCACCCTCCTCACCGGCGATCCCGAGATTGTCGAACTTCCCGGTTGTCCTTGTCGGGTGGAGGATCTTCGCCCGAGCTGAAACGCTCGGTGTGAAGCTCGCAGATACGCCGCCAAGACGGAGCCTGTTTCGAGCTTTGTCCCGTCAAGCCCGTCTTCCCCTCCGTCCACCTCTGTCGATGGCCAGTGCAAGTTACGCGGGGGAATGACTGGGCCAGGCAGTGCTGTACCTGGTGCTACACTGGTTTAGTGCCTACTCGTCACCCGCGTCATTCGATCACTGAGACGCCTCCAGTTCGCGAGGCGCTGGACGCGCTTCGTCGTCGTGGAGAGCGGGTGCGGCTCGACGATCTCGTTATCCGTGGTGCCCGTGACAGGTTGCGGGAGATGGAGTCCGCGCTCGAGGACGAGGCCAGCAATACCGAGCTACGACGCCAACTGATACAGCAGCTACGCACCGGCGAGGGCCTCGACGTTGACGCTGCGTACGAGGTCCGCGAGCGCGGCTGGACGCATTGACTGGCTACGGCCAGGCGCTGCTCTTCGATAACTCAGTGTGGGCGAGGCTCCTTGATGGTCGACTAGCGGGCTCTTCGCGGGAGAGGTTCGAGGCTGCTCTCGCTGCCGGCGAACTGTGGACCTGTCCGCAGACGCTGTTGGAGATGCGCTACAGCGCCCGTGATAGCAAGGGGTTTGCACTTACAGCAAAGCGGCTCGACGCCCTTCCGCACGCTCCACTAAGTGCCGAGTCCGCGGCGACCGCCATCACAGCTCAAGCCGAGCTGGCCGCGACCGCCGGGGTATCTCACCGTGTCAAGCCAGTGGACCTGCTGATAGCTTCGATAGCCGCCACGCGAGATCTTGGCGTGCTGCACTACGACCACGACTACGACACGATCGCCCAGCACACGTCCTTGTCGTTCGACAGTATTTGGGCGGCGCCACGAGGCAGCATCGCCTGATCGCCCCGAGCGGACCAAACGGCAGTGAGATCGACGTGCGCGTCATCGAGCGATGCTGAAGCGCTTGACGTGCAGTTCCCGGATCCGACGCCAGATACGGCCATGTTTCGAGCTTTGTCCCTCACCCCCCGTCCACCTCTGTTGCGTGCCTCCGGTGGCTTTGCGAACGGGAACGCAGCCATCGAGAAGGTATGGCGTGCGACGTCGCCACGCCAGACCTCCGCAAGCGCGGTCGCTGGTATCGCCGGCACGAAGCCACGTGCGTATCCAACTGCAAGGACCTCGCGGATGCGCTCCTCGCCCCGCTCGTAGGCGATCAGCGCAAGGGTCAGGCCGGCCACTCGGCGACGACGTGGGCACTCACGTTGGCTGACACCCCACCAAGCTGGGCGTGCCAGCGCATAGGTAGGACAATCCAACGCAGCGCTCGCAATCAAGGCATGTCGCCGAGACTCAATTGCTGAGGGAGCTCAAGCCGCCGTCTGGGGAACTCGAGCCACTACCAGTGGAGTTCGAGCCGTCGGCGCTCGACCCACCGTCTCCGCTTGGTTCATTAACCAGACCGCCGTCAGATTCGCCCGAGAAACTGAGTTTGTCGCTCGATCCGCTTGGGCTAGAGGAGTCGTTTGTGCTCGACGTGCCGGAGCCCGAGTCGCTTGATCCTGTGCTCGAGCCGGTGCCGCTGGAGCTTGAGCCGGATTGATCAGGTGAGCCTGATGCCGAAGGGCCATCATTCGATACCGATACGGATCCCTCTCCGCCCGTCCCGGTTTTGGTGTCTCCTTGATGTGAGCTTTCGTGGATATCGCCGCCCGCAGGCGTGGGCTGGCCTTCCCGATGCTGTCCGTCGGGTTGTTGAACTCGGCTATCGGGGCGAGCCGCTAATCCAGAATCTCCTCCGGCGGCTGGTGGTAGGCCCGCTTCGGGTAGGCCGTGGACTCCCAGGAGTGCACGAGCTGAAGGGCTGGCGGGTCCGTGTCGTCGCACAGTGGCCGCATTGAAGCGTGCGCGTGAGCCGGCTGAGCTCGGCGGCGCGGGGAGGCTGCTCGCGGCGGCGTCAGCCGTTGCGGGCGGCATCGGTGAGCCGGCGGTCTGTTGTGCGATCAGCAGTCGCGCGCGCGGCCTTGGGTGCTGGTGATGATGGCCAGCGCTGATGCTGCCGGCGAGCGCGCCGGCGCTGACGACGACCGCGCTGCCCTTCAGCAAGAAACCACTCACGCCGACCGAGCCGCCACTGGTTGCGAGCTCTGCCACACGAGTGGTCAGGGGTGCTGACATCGCGGCGCGATGGCTGATCGCCCAGTTGACTATCGGCGGCGGAGTGAGTGCCGTCGCGGCGGCGCGCAGACTCACTCGTGCCCGGTAGACGAGCCCTCGCAATGCGCCCTCGCTGAGCCCCAATGCGCGGGCGACCTCCTCGTGACTGCGCCCTTCGACGGCTGTACGCAGAAGCGCTTCGCGCTGCATCTCCGGGAGTGCGGCCAGCCCGGCAAAAGCCTCGCGAATCGTGATACGACGGTCCAGATCATCCTGCGGCGCTTCGGCGCCGCGCAGCGTGTCGCTGAGCGAGGCGTAGTCATAGCCCGATACGCGCAGCATGTTCAGCGCCGAGTTGTGGACGATCCGGTAGAGCCAAGGCTTCACCTCCCGCACCTCGGTGCCCTCACGCAGCGCAAGCCAAGCCTGAAGCAACCCCTGCTGCATCGCTTCCTCGGCTCGCTCCTCGCGCAACAGCAGACGTCGGCAGTACCCCAGCAGCGGACGTCTGTAGCGCAACACCAATGCCTCGAAGGCACGCTCGTGTCCCGCCCGCGCCAACTCGACCAGACGCGCGTCGCTCTGGGCCAATAGCAGACGGATCGAGACCGATGGGCTCATGCCGAGTATCGAGAGATGGACGGGGCGCGGCACTACACCGCCACCCCACCCACTCTCGGCTGAGGCTACCTGACTAGCTCGATGCTCTCGAATTCAGAACCACTGGGTCCGACGCGAAGCTCTGCCTCACGGACCACGGTTCCGGGCGTTAGCGCGGTGGTGTCACACGGCGGTTCGCTGCTGATGCTGGCGCTGGTGGTCATGTCGTCGTCTTGGCCATTGTCGTCCTGGCCGGTGCTCTGCTGCTGGTCCTGGTTGTCGCCTTGCTGCTGAGCCTGCTGGTTGCGATCGCCCTCGGCTTGGTCATCGCCCGAACCATTGTCATCGGAGCTTTCGTTGTCGCTCTGACTCGTGCTCGTCGACGGCGCCGCGGTTGTGCTGATGCACTCGATGCTCGTCTGGTTAGTGACCTTGCCCGACACGGTCGAGCCGTCTTTGAGCGTGATCGTCAAGACTTCGTTGGTGAACGAGGCGATTGTGCCGGCGTTTTCAGTCGAAGTCGTTGAGGGCGTGCCCGAGTTCGTATTGCCGCTACTGGTCGTCGTATCCGAGCCGGTTGTGGTCCCGGCCGTGCTCGTGCTAGCTGGGCCGAAGTGCTCGAATCGGACTTGTGCATGGTGCGCTCGCGCATGATGGCCGTGTCCGTGGCGGCCGTGATGGTGGGCAAGCGCCACGGCCGGGAGGCTCAATGTGAACGCTGCGCTAGCCGCGATTATGGGGAGTGCTCGTCTCATACAGCGTTCCTCCTTGGGCGCGATGCGCCGGTCTGTCGAGTTCGATTACTCTGGCTTAGACACCGCTAGCAGCAATTTCTCACGTCACGCTTGCGGTTTCGGACATACGTCCATCTCCGAGGAGGTTGCGGTTATTCCACACGCTCACAACGGGGCTACCGCCGATGGACGGATCATCAGCTCTACCTATCCTTTGGATAGCCGCGGTGTGGCTCGCGCCGATCGGTGGCTTCGAGAAAGGCAGCGATGTCCGATCAGACCCAATTCACAGTCGATGAGGCGCACAGGATCGGCCTCCAGCTAGGCGTCGATTGGGCTGCCAGCCCGTTTGACGCCGAGCAGCTGCGTCGCGGTATGGGGGTCGAGCTAGAGCACGGACGCCGCGACCCGAGCACGAACGTCACCGACGACGACGCCGTGATGACAGCGAAGATCGCGCTTGCGCATCTCAACGAGTTCCCGGACTACTACACGCGTCTCGAGCGGATGGAGAAAGACGCGGAGTCCTACTGGCGTAATCGCTGAGCTCCCCCCGGCCAAAGGCCTCAATGTCGCCGAGCGACGGTAGTCCTACCAGGGGCAGGCTGTGCGCTGCTCCTGTAAGGTCGCGGCCCGTGGCCACTCTCATGGCGCCGAGTGAGACATGCCGGCTCGCCGCAGGGGCGAGCCGATGAGCGGTCCGGGCGAAGCCAGCGAGCACACCCGTGCGCTGCACGCCGCGGTGCTCGAGCAGCTCCCGTTTGAGGATCGCGAGGACTTCCAGGACGCAAGCCGTGGCCGGCTGGCGAGCGACCCGAGCCTGGTTCTGCAAGACGCCACCGGCAGGGTGGTGTGGGACATGGACGCATACCGTTTTCTGCAAGTCGGTCCTGAAGCGCCCGCCACGGTGCACCCCAGTCTCTGGCGCATGGCGCAGCTGAACTCTTTGCACGGGCTGTTCGAAGTCGTCCCCGGGATCTACCAGGTCCGCGGCTATGACCTCTCCAACATCACGTTCGTGGAGGGGCGCAGCGGGGTCATCGTCATCGACCCGCTGATATCCAGCGAGTGTGCCGCAGCGGCGCTCGCGCTCTATCGCCGCCATCGCGGTGAGCGGCCGACCAGCGCCGTGATCTACAGCCACAGCCACGTCGACCACTTCGGTGGCGTCAAGGGAGTGGTGGACCAGTCCGCGGTCGACTCCGGCGAGATACCCGTGTGGGCGCCGGCGGGCTTTTTGGAGCACGCGGTCAGCGAGAACGTGCTGGCAGGCACAGCGATGGCCCGCCGCGCCGGCTTCATGTTCGGGCCCGGACTGCAGCGTGGGCCGTGCGGACAGGTAGACGCGGGGATCGGCAAGACGACCTCCACTGGAACGGTGACGCTGATAGCTCCCACCCACGAGGTCACCGCGACAGGGCAGGAGGAGGAGATAGACGGGGTTCGCTTCGTCTTTCAGCTCGTCCCGGAGACGGAGGCCCCGGTCGAGATGAACTTCCATTTTCCCGAGCAGCGGGTGTTGTGCATACCGGAGAACGCGACCCACAGCTTGCACAACATCCTCACGCCACGCGGGGCCCTGGTCCGTGACGCGCTGAGCTGGTCGAAGTACTTGGGCGAGACGATCGAGCTCTTCGGCGGTCACACAGACGTGATGTTCGCCCAACACCACTGGCCACGCTGGGGGCGCGAGCGGATCATCGATTTCCTCGCCCGCCACCGTGACCTCTACCGCTATCTGCACGATCAGACCCTGCGTCTGGCCAACCGCGGCTTCTCGCCCACCGAGATAGCGGCGGAGGTGAAACTGCCCGTAGAGCTCGCTCTCACCTGGTCCTGTCGCGGCTACTACGGGACCGTCAGTCACAATGTGCGGGCCGTCTACCAGCGCTACTTCGGCTTCTTCGATGGCAATCCCGCCCATCTCGACCCGCTGCCGCCGAGGCAGGCCGCTCGCCGCTATGTCGAGCTGGCCGGGGGCCTGTCGCCGCTGCTTGCGCAGGCCAGGGACGAGCTTGCGCGTGGCGAGTACCGCTGGGTGGCGGAGATCACGTCTCACGCTGTCTTTGCCGACCCGCGCTGCGCCGAGGCCCGAGAGCTGCTCGCCGAGGCGCTCGAACAGCTCGGCTACCAAGCCGAGAGCGCCGTGTGGCGCAACATCTACCTGGTTGGCGCCAAGGAGCTGCGTGAGGGGCCACCGTCAAGTCCCGCCGCTCGGCGCGTCGCGAGCCCCGATGTGGCACGCGCCTTGTCCATCGAACAGCTTTGGGACGCGCTTGGCGTGCGCCTCGACGGGCCGCGTGCCGCGGCGGCGAAGATCGTGATCGGCTGGCGTTTCAGCGACCCGCAAGAGACCTGGACTGTGAGGATCGAACGTGGTGCGCTGAGCGCCCTCAGCGGAAGGGTCGCCGACGATGCCACCGTCACGGTCAGCTTGACCCGTGCGGCCTTCGACACGGTGCTGCTCGGCGAAGGAGACCTGGCCGAGCTGTTCGCGAGCGGCGCGATCACGCTCGAGGGGGAAGCGGTGAAGCTGGCGGAGATGTTCGCCCTCCTGGACGACGGCGACCCGGCATTCGGGGTCGTTGCGCCGCGCACCCACCCTGGGAGCCCGGACGCGCGGTCCGCCGGCAGCTAAAGATATTCTCACGGTGCCTTAGCGCCAAGCTTAGGCGAGAACGTGAACCTCTCCACCCACGTGACCGCGGTTTTGTCCCACCACTCAAGAGCCGCTTTGGGCTGCGCCCAAGGCGGCGTTGCCCTGCTCCTAACGCTAGTCGACGGGGCGTCCGCCTATATCTGCCCTGCTGGCTTTTGAGCATGAGAGCAGAGCGAGAGAGACAAAGAGCGTTGGCGCGCGCGCGTACACACCGCCGGCGCCGCATGGCTTTTCTATTCATCCTCGTGGCGATCGTGGTGGTGGCTCTCAGCCTCGGCTCGCTCGGCGGTCCGGGCCATGCGCCTGGCGGGAAGGTCGCCCACATCGTCCCGGCCGGCCCGACGGTCATCCCCGGCGGCCCTCTCGCCCCCGCCCGCTACGGCGGGCTGGCGGCGCTTTGGGCGCCCCAGAACGTGGTCGGCAGCCAGCCGGGAACCGCGGCGGCCTACCAAACCGCTTCCAAGAAGCCAGGGCTACCCGGTTATCTGCTCATCGCAGATCGCGGCAACAACCGCATACTGATCGTTACTCCCGAAAAGAACATCGTTTACCGCTATCCCTCAGCCGAAGATCTCGCGGCGGGGCGCCGGCTGGTCTTCAACGACGACACGTTCGTGGAGCCGGGCGGGCAGGCGCTGATTGCCAACGAGGAGGACAACCATGCGATCGTCCAGATCGGTTTGGTCGATCGCAGCCTCACGGTGCTGTTCGGGCATCCCGGCGAACAAGGCACCGACAGCACCCACCTGCACACCCCGGACGACGCCTACATGCTTTCCGACGGGTCGTTCATCGTCGCCGACGCCTACAACTGCCGTGTCCTAGTCATCAGAAACCACGTGATTGTGCGTCAGTACGGCACCTCAGCTGTTTGCCGTCACGAACCGCCTCGCTACCTCGGCCCGGTCAACGGGGATACGCCTATGCCCGACGGCGGGGTGCTGGTGAGCGAGGTCGAAGGCAGCTGGATCGACGGCATCGGCCCCGAAGGCAACCTGCAGTTCTCGTTCGCCGCGCCGGTCAGCTACCCATCGGACCCCCAGCCCCTGCCCGGCGGGCGCATCCTGCTGGCGGACTACGCGAGCCCCGGGCATGTGTTGATCCTCAGCCATCGCGGAAAGGTGCTGTGGCGCTACGGCCCCGAACAGGGTGGTGGGCGGATGAACCACCCGTCGCTGGCAATGGGTCTACCGAACGGGGACATCGCGGTCAATGACGACTACAGGGACAGGGTGATCGTGATCGACCCGCGCACGCGCCAGATCGTCTGGCAGTACGGCCACACCGACCAGGCAGGCAGCGCCCCCGGCTACCTGAACACGCCCGATGGCATGGACTTCATACCCGCGGGCCCCAATGGCGGGCCCGACTACGCGGCGGTCGTGCACCCGTGAGCGCGGCGCTATTTGGGCACGCCACCAACGGCCGGCGAGAGCGTTGAGCTATCAGCGTCAGCGCGCGTCACGCCTTCAGCGCAGACAGCAACTCGCGCGGCGGCGCCTGGCCGCGCTATTCGGGCTCGCGCTGGCGATCGCGCTCGTCATAGCGGTGGCGATGAGCGGCGGTGGCAAAACCAGCTCGAAAAAACACGGCCAGGCGGGCACGGCGGCGGGTCGGCCGGCACACTCCACCCAGACACCGCTAGATGTCAGCTCGATCGAGGTGAGCGGGAGTCTGCCCGCGTCCGTGCAGGATCCGGCCGTCGCTCTCACCCCGTCTGGCGCCCTGCTGCTGATCGGCGGCCTGGACCAGGCCGAAACGTCGGTTGCGGACATCCTCCGCGTGAGCGCCACCGGCGCCAGCAGGATCGGCACGCTGCCGGGCGCCCTGCACGATGCCTCGGCGAGTTTCGTTGCGGGCGCGGCCTACCTGTTCGGCGGGGGGCAGCTCACCTCCGTCTCGCAGATCACGCGCATCGACCCCGCCAGCGGCAGCACCCAGCCGGCGGGCAACCTGCCGACGCCCGCCTCTGATGTGGCGAGTACGGTCGTCAATGGGACCGTGTATATCGTCGGCGGCTACACCGGCGCAGAACCGCTGCGCACGATCCTCGCCTGGCGCCCGGGCGGAGCGGCGCACCTCGTCGCTACTCTGCCCAAGCCCCTCCGCTACGCCGCTGTGGCGGCGATCGGCACGCAGGTGCTCATCGCCGGCGGGACCAGCGGCGAAGTGGCCAGCTCCGAGGTGTACCGCCTGGACACCCAAAGCGGCGCCCTGACCACGATCGCTCACCTCCCCTCGCCGCTCACCCACGCCGCAGCGGTGGCCGTCGGCCAGAGCATGCTCGTCCTTGGCGGCCGCGTATCCCCGTCCTCGGGCCAGACGCGCAGCATCCTCGCGATAACGCCCGCCGGGTCGGTCAGGACCGTCGGGATGCTGCCGACCGGGCTCTCAGACATGGCTGCTGCGCTGCTCGGCTCCCGCGTGATTCTGGCCGGTGGCCGCGATCAAAACGGCCGCGTGCGCGACCAGATCATGACGCTCGGCCTCACCGGCGGCTAGCGCCAGCCCGCCGGCGGGCGTAGGTCATCGGACTGGACGGGTGTCCCGCCGACGTGCGGCGGGTCGGAGTGACATAGGTGAGCGTGGTGCATCCAGACAGTCCTGCCGGACGCGAGTTCGCCCTGGAAAACCCCCCGATCGAGCTGCCTTCGCGGTCGGCGAGGCAGCTGCTGGTCGACTGGGCCAACGAGCAGGATGGCTGGGTGCGGCGCCTCGTCGGCGAGGTCCTCGAGTGCCGAGAAGTGATCGACGGCGAGCCGCTCACCGGCGTCTTTCGCGAGTACCTGGCCGAGAGCAACCTGATCGACGCGCCGCCCAAAACCGTGTCGTGGCTTGAGTCCGGTGAAGAGGGCAGTGACGTCGAGGCTGACCTGGCGCTTACGAGCCTCGGCAGCATCCGTGCGGTGAACGCGCTCTCGTCCACGCAGACGATCCGCTTTCACAAGAACCTGACGCTGTTCTTCGGCGGGAATGGGACGGGCAAGACCGGCTACACACGTCTGCTCAAGGCGCTCGCCGGAGCGCGCACCGCCGAGGCGATCCTTCCGAATGTTTACGGCGAGCCCGATGGCTCGCCGCGGGCGGAGATCTCCTACACATTGGCGGGGCAGGCACAGACGCTCGAGTGGACCAGCCGCGACAAGGTGACGGCGCTGAGCCGGATGGCGGTGTTCGACTCCTCGGCGGTGCGCCTGCACCTCGACGGGGATCTCTCCTACCTCTACACGCCCGGGGACCTGGTGCTGTTCCCGCGCATCGCCGCGAGCATCAACAAGGTACGGGCGCTGCTCGATGAGCTGATCGCCAAGCGCCGGCCGCGCGAGAACCCGTTCGTTGGGCGCTTCACCCCAGGCACGCGCGTCCACGCGCTGATCGCCGAGCTCGGTGCCCAGACCGATGCGCTGGCGCTGTTCCAGCTGTCGACTCTGAGCGACCAGGAAGCCGCTCAGCTCGAGTCGCTGAAGGGGCGGGTGAGCGCACTGCACGCACAGGCTCTGCCGGCGCAGCTGACCGTCGCCCAGCTGCGCCGTGAGCGCTACCGGCGCATCATCTCCGCGGCCACCAAGATCATCGAGTTTGACCACGTCGCCTACAACCAGGCGATCTCCGATGGGGTACAGGCCGAGGCCGAGTATGGGCGGCTCGCGACCAAGCTGTTCGAAGGCGCTGGTGTTCCGGGCGCCGATGTCGATGTGTGGCGGAGCTTCCTGCTGGCGGGCGAGGCATACCGCGAGCATTTGGCCTCCGAGGCCTATCCGCGGGCGGGCGACGCGTGCCTGTACTGCCGCCAGGCGCTTGACGCAGACTCCGTCGCCTTGATCGCCAGCTACGGCGAGTTCGCCAACGCCGCGGCGCGTAGGCGGGCAGCGGAGGCGCGAGCTCGTGCCGCTGCGCTGGCCCGCGATGTCTCGCGGATCGAAAGGATGGGCCTGACAGACGAGCTGGCTCGCCCCCAAGCACGCGAAGAGACCGACCGGGTGCTCGAGCGGGTGGGGGAGATGCTGGAGGCACTCGAGACCCAGCAGGCGGCGATCGGCGCCGGGCAGACCGTCCAGTGGGATCAGCTCGGGCCGCTCGCGCAGCAGCTGATCGCCGACAGCACCAGCGCCCTGGGAGAGGTCGAGACGCTGATCGCGGACCTGTCGACGAAGGCGGAGGAGCGCGTGGAGGCGCTGCGCAAGGCCAAGGCGCAGTATGCGCACCTGCGCGACCGCATCGAGCTGCGCCAGTGCGTCGAGGAGGTCGTCGCCTACGTCGAGGCAGCGCGCTGGACGCAACGTGCGATGGTGCTAAAGGGCAGCTTCGGCAAGCTGCAACGCTCGTTCACGCAGACCGCCAAGACCGCCGGCGAGCAGTTCATCAACGGCGAATTCTCCAAACTCTTCACGAACGAGTGCATCGCCCTGTGCGCCCCCACGGTGAGGCTCGAGTTCCCCGGCCGTCAGGGCCGCAGCGCGCGGCAGAAGACCATCGCCCGCAGGCACAAGCCCTCGACGGTGCTCTCGGAAGGCGAGCAACGGATCATCGCGCTCGCTGACTTCCTCGCCGAGTCATTGATGCGCCCAGCGGCTGCGCCGCTGGTGTTCGACGACCCCGGCAATGGCCTGGACCGCGACCGTGCCGGCTACGTCGTAGACCGCCTGGCGGAGCTCAGCGCCGAACGGCAGGTGATCGTTTTCACCCACGACGTCTGGTTCACGCAGCAGCTGCTGGCAAAGCTCGCTGACGATGAACCCCGCTACACCCTCTATCGGGTTCTGGACGAGCCCGAGAAGGGCGTGCTCGTCGAGCAGGCGACGCTCGAGCAGGAGTCCGCGCCCGTCGAGCAGCCACTGTCGCAGCAGGCGCTAGCGGCCTCCGGTTAGAGGCTCGGGTTATCCGGGAGCGCCGCGAAGACGATGTGCCTGCGCGCGATCGCCAGGAACTCGTGGTGTTCGCTGCTGCCCCCCTCGAGCGGCGTGACCTCGGCGTCGGTCAACATCAAGAAGTCGCGCTCTGAGGCGTTCAGCACGTCCGAGATGCGGCTGCGGTAGCCGTCCCGGGCCAATGTCAGCAGCCCCTCGATGCGGTGCGCTGAGGTCTCCAGCCGGATGCGTTCCGTGCGGTGGTCCATGCCGGTCGTAGCTTTGCTGGCCTGCTCGCTCACGCGAGCATTATCGCTTGCCGTCGCGTGGAACGTCACGCTGGTCGTTCGAGTGGGCGCGCCGCACGCACTATCAAGTTCCTCTCGCGCGCGAGAAAAGCAAGCGCCGGCACCGCGCCGCCGGCGCTTGCATCCCCTCTCTCGCGCTTACGGGGCGACGATCGTGAACGCGTAGTTGCTCGATGGTGCACCCACCAACGTGAAGGTGTCCACCTCGAACTGGCCTGGAGCGCAGTTGGTGTGTTGGGCGTTGACCGCCACCACTCCGGGGGCACCGCCCGAGCTGTAGGAGACCTCGGGCGAGACGGCCGCTGCGTCCGTAGCCGGGTTGACGCCAACAGCGGTCAGGCAGTAGACGCCCGGCATCGGCTCGGTCACGGCGGTGATGTTCGACGTCTGGCCCGCGATGAGGGTCGCCGCGGTCGGAGATGTCGGCTCGACGACCGCGTAGGCGCGGGCGGTGCCGGCCGGCCCCACCGCTCCCTGCGGCCCGGTCGGGCCCTGCGGCCCCTGCGGTCCGGTGGGGCCCTTCGGCCCGGTTTTTCCGGTGCCGCCGGTGTGCCCCCGCAGGCCACGGGGACCGACTAGGCCGCGCGGGCCAACGGGACCGGGGAAGCCGCGGGGCCCGCGTGGGCCACGGATCAGGCACTCCCTGATGGTGGTGTGACCGCTGCGAACATGGAAACAGTGCTTGCTGGAGCTCGCCTGGCGGGCCGTTCCGGTCCCCGCCAGTGCGGGCACGGCGACGGCCATCGCGCCCAGGACGGCGGGGGTCACGAGGGCGGAGAGCGTGTGTGGGCGCATAGTGCTTCCTTTCTCGAAGTCTTGCTACTGCTCAGATGAACAGTCGGCGGCACAAAAAGGAGCGGTGGACCGAGCTCGTCTCATCGCATGCGGGCGGGCAGGCCCGCGCGTGTCAAGAGCGCTGGCGCCGCTCCCGGTAGCAGCGCCTCCGAACTATCTTCGCTTCCTGCGTGTGCCTGCGGGGCGTTGCGCTCCTCGCGCACGATGTACAGCGGGCGGTGCTTGACCTCGTCGTAGATGCGACCCACGTACTCACCGATCACGCCCAGCGCGATCAGCTGGACGCCGCCGATCAGCAGGATCGCGATCGTGACCGAGCCAAAGCCGGGCAGATAGGAGTCGGCGAAGCGCAGGCCGATCACCACTGGGATCGCGATGAACGCAATGCCCGCCGAGAGCAGGCCGACATATGTAGCCAGCTGCAGCGGCAGGTGCGAGAAGGAGGTGATCGCGTCCAGCGAGAAGCGCAGCATCTTGCGCAGCGTGTACTTAGTCTCGCCGGCGTGGCGCGCATCCCGCTCGTAGGAGACGGCCGTCTGGTTGAAGCCGACCCACACCGTCATGCCGCGCAAAAAACGCGAACGCTCGGTCATCGCCAGCAGCGCGTCCAGGGCTCGGCGGTCGAGCAGCCGGAAGTCGCCCGAGTTCGGCTCGAGGTTTACCTGGGCTAGCTTGTCGAACAGCTTGTAGAACCACGAGGCGGTGGCGAGCTTGAAGGCGGTCTCGCCCTCCCGCTGCTTGCGGACCGCGTAGACGACGTCCGAGCCTTCTTCCCAGCGCTCGACCATCTTCGGGATCAGCTCTGGCGGGTCCTGCAGGTCGGCGTCGATCATTGCCACGACATCCCCGCGGGCGTGCTCGAGGCCGGCGGTCAGCGCCGCCTGGTGGCCGAAGTTGCGCGACAGGTGGATCACCCGCACGCGCGGGTCGCGCTCGGCGATGCGATCCAGCAGCTGCGGGGTCGCGTCGGAGCTGCCGTCGTTGACCACGATCAGCTCGAATGCGAAGTCGGCCACGGCCGCGCACGCGCGCGTCACGAACAGCTCGACGAGCTCCTGCTCGTTGTAGACGGGCGCCACGACGCTCAGTAGCTGTAGGTGGCGCTGGGGTTGATCGGTCACGCGGATATGCAGGGCAAGCCGTGGGTAGTACAGAAAGAGTACGGCAATGGCTGCGCCGCGCGGTTAGCGCTCCGCTAATCGCAGGCTAACGTTGATGGAGAGGACAGGATGCGCGTCCTCGCGCAAATTCCTTCATGCTTTGCCTGCGGTGCCGAGCAAGTCAGTCAAATCACGAGCACGAACGATCAGCCACCCGTCTGGCGAGTCGCTGAGCCTCGGCGTCGTACTGCAGTTTTTGAAGTTCGGGATCGTGGGGATCAGCAACACGCTGCTGTTCTTCGCCGTCTACTTTCTGTTGCTGAAGGTCTTCGTGATTTGGTATGTGGCGGCGTCCGGCATCGGGTTCATGGTCGGTGCGACCAACGGCTTCATCTTGAATCGACGCTGGACCTTCAACGGGCACGTCGGCGACGCTCTCACGCCGCTGCGCTGGATAGTCGTGCAGAGCGCGGGCCTCGCTGTGAACCTCGGCCTGGTCTACCTGTTCGTCGACGACGTCGGAATGGAGCAGCTGCTCGGGCAGGTGCCGGCGACGGTGATCGTGACGGTGCTGACGTTCATAGCAAACCGCGCCTGGACTTTCCGCGGGCACTCGCCGGTAGTCGACGCCGCGGGCTAGAAGGCCGGGCGCGCGCCCGTCTCAACGCGTCGCGTGGCCGACCGCGTAGCGAATCTCTCCGTTCGCTTCACGCCAGCTGGCTAGCGCCCGGTCGCTGCGCGGGTCGATTGCGACCGAGGCATCGCTGCTCGTGTTCGCCGGCGCGAGCAGCGTGGGCGGGCCGAAGCGGGGGTTTCCGCGCGAAGACGGCACGCCCCACGCGGCGAAGATTCGCGCGCGCCGCGTGGGGCGCTCACCGCTTGGCCGATAGGCGCTCCACAGCGCGACCGCGTCGCCGCGGGGGCCGGTCGCGAGATCCTGCAGGAGCGCATCCTGGCCGTGTGGGGAGATCGTCACGGTGGTGCGCAGGCCCTGCAGGTCCAGTCCTGCCGCACGCACCACGAAATGCCCCGCGACAGTGCCCGTCCATGCCATCAGCACGCTCTCGGTGGAAAGGCGTACGAGCCTGACGGCGGCGTTCGCCGGGAGCTCTCGGCCACCCCAGCGCAGCCGTTCGACCAGGCGCCCGGGACCAAGCTTCATGCCGGGCGCAGAGATGTCCAGGTAGAGGCTGGCGCCGTGCGCACCCGGGTCAAGCCACGCCACGATCGCGCGGCCGTCGTCGCTTATCAGCATCGTCAGCTGGACGTTCGCGGGGGCCTTGGCGAAGCGCTGCAGCCTGCCCAGTGGGCCGTTGGCGTGACGCTCGCGTGCATACAGCCATCCGTCTTGCGACCACACGACCATCGCGTCCGTGCGGTAGTCGAGCGCGGCGGCGAGCACGCGCTGGGCGCTACCGCCTCCGCCGAGCGCGACGGGCTGGGCGAAGCGGTCCTGCGCGTAGCCTTGCATGCGCAGCTGGATGCCGCCGCCCCCGCCGCCTTCGCGCGAGGCGATCACGACATCGCCGCGGTAGGCGGTAGCGACGCCCACCGCGCCGCCGAGTCCGGGAAGGTGCTGCGCTTCAGAGAAAGGCCCGCCCGCGGCGCCCTCGCTCAGCAGCGCCTGCCGGTCGGGCGCCGAGGAGGGCGAGCGGTCAGAGGCCGCCACCAGCACGATTTGTCCCTTGGCGGTTGCGGCTGCCGCCAGCGGCTGCCCCAGCGCGAGCGTTGCGTCCTGTGGCACTGCCGGCACGGGCCGGGGCTGTGCGGGCACGTCCTGCGAGTCGACCGCGGCCACTGTGGGAGCTGCCCCGGGCGGGCAGGAGGTCGCGCCTTGCAGCACGATTGCTCCGGTCCCGGTGCGCCGAAACGGTGTTTCCTGCGGGAAGAGAACCTGCGGGCGGGTGGGTCCCGAGCAGGCGCTAAGCGTCACCGGCGAGGAGAAGCTCGAGTGGTTGGCGGGGACCTTTTCGTTCGCCGGCGAACGAGGATGGTGCCGGCGCGGATGGCCGCCTGACCCAGCCAGCAGGTAGATCGCGCCGGCGAGCAGAAGAGCTCCAGGGCCGCTGAGGGCAAGCGACAGGCGCCGGCGATGCGAACCTGGCTGCGTGCGGCGGTGAGCGCGCGGTGAGCGCGCGGTGAGCACTCGTGCATAAGTGCTTGTGTGTCTGTGGGCGCTCGTCGTTGCTCCAATCAGCGAAAGACAGCCAGCAGCGACAGCCCGGCGGGAATCGAACGCCCGTGGCCGATCGCCCACCCCTCCAACTGCAGGGGTTGGCGCAGCAGCCAGTTGAGCGGCGCGGGCGGGATCCACAGATCGAGGCTCGACTTGGTCGCTTTCGGTCCAAGGCGGTCAAGCACCCGCAGTGCGATCGCAACCGGCAAGAGCAGCGAATTGAAGTGCGTGCTCATCACGCATTCCCAGCCGGCCGCCTGGGTGGCCTGCAGCAGCGTCTCGCGGTTGTAGCGACGGTGGTGGTGGTTGAGCTCGTCGTGGGAGCTCCACAGCCACTGGTAGGCGGGTACGGTCACGAGCAGCGAACCGCCCGGAGCCGTCACCCGTCTAAGCTCGGCGAGCGCACCGACATCCTCTGCGAGATGCTCGATGACGTCCAGACAGACGGTGAGCTCGAAGCTGTCGTCGGCGAACGGCATCTGCAAGAGCGAGCCTTCCACGACCTCGCCCAGGCCACGCTCGCGGGCGATGCTCGCGCTCGTCGGCGAGAGCTCGATCCCGGTCACGCTTCCGTACTTCGCCAACTCGACCATGTTCCGGCCCGAGCCGCAGCCGGCATCGAGGATGCGCGCCCCCGCCGGCGGCGGCGAATGTTCGATGACGGCGCGCAACACGCCGCGGCGGCCTCGGTACCACCAGTGGCGGTCCTCGGCGCGGTGCGTCTGCAGCTCATAATCTCGCTCCATCTAAGGGCATCTTTCCCGATCAAGCGCCGCGACGCGGTGCGACCCCACGCCGCGCGAGCTAACCGTCAGGCGCAGCGGCGCAGCTGCGGGCCTCCGCGGCCAACCAGCGAGCCAGTGACGTTGCGCACAGAGAGTCAAGCGATCTTTGGCCAGCTGGCTGATCGCCACGCATCGGCGTAATCTCATGGCTGCCCATACAAGCAAAAGAGGCTGCTGCCCCGCCAGCGCAAGGAGTCTCCATGAAGCTGCTCAGTACTCGCCAGCTGCTCGCCGGCGGCGCCCTTGCGGCAGTCGCCTCTTCGCTGTGGTGGCGTAAGCATCCTTCGGCGTGCCCGTACGGGCAGCGCTTTTGGGTCGAGTTGCCCCACCCGCTGATCACACGCTCGCGCCTGCGCGAGGTGCTGGCCCCGGTGGCGGGCGAGCGGGTGCTCGAGATCGGACCCGGCACCGGCTACTACACCCTGGACATCGCCCGTTGGCTGCAGCCAGGCGGCGAGCTCGAGATCTTCGACATCCAGCAACAGATGCTCGACCACACGCTTGCCCGGGCACGTGAGATGGGAGTCGCCAACGTCAAAGCTGCCTGCGGCGACGCGCGGCAGCTGCCGTACCCTGACGCGAGCTTCGACGCGGTCTGCTTGACGACAGTGCTGGGCGAGATCCCGGGCCAGCAGGCCGCTCTCGGCGAGTTCGCCCGTGTGCTTCGCCCGGGCGGCCGGCTCGTCGTCGGCGAGGTCATGCTGGACCCGCACTGGGTCAGTCCGGGCAAGCTAAAGCGCGGAGGTGAGGCGGCGGGCCTCGGCTTGGTGCGCCGCTGCGGCAATCCGCTTGGCTACTTCGCCCGGCTGGAGCGTCCAGCCCTGGCGGCAGGTCAAACGGCAGCCTAGGGGCGCCGCTCGTTGTCGATCAGTGCGGCGCGCGCCTAGCGGGGCGGCCCCACCTGCGTATGGCGCCAATCCCTGGCGATCTGCCGCTGCGCGGAGCGCAGGCTGGTGCGTCCGGCGCACACAGCTTCGTGCAGCGCGTTCTCGACCAGGTCCTTCGCGTGATACCCGGGCGCCGCCTCGGGCCAGAGGTTGGCGATGCTGTTCGCGCCGCCCAGCTCGAGCGGCACCAAGTGGTCTATCTCGTAGCTGCGCGGCGCGTGCCACCGGATCCCGTAAGCGTCATACACCTGCCACTTGGTCGCCGGGGTCACATCGCGAGCCCTGTGCGCATAGCCACGGACGCAGATCTCGCTGACGGTGGCCGTGGCGATGATCGCTCCCGGCGTGCAGGCGGGGTCGGGCAGCAGCCCGTGGATCAGGCACCCGGCGGCCTTCCCTCGCGGGCCGAGCGCCACACCGAGCTCACCGGGGTCCGGAGTGGCGAGAAGCGGACCGCAGCCGCACACGCCGACAGCGAACGTCAGCGACGCGAGTGTCACGCCGAGGCGATGAGACCACGAGGCTGGCCATAGCAAGCTCATCCACAGGCCTTCTCCGACCGCTCAAGCCTCGTGAGACGCCGGGGTCCGCCGCTCCCGCGGCGGCTCGGCTCGCCGCGCCTGCCCTCCATGCCGGCGGCGAACGCCGCTAAGGCCATACGCTCTAGCCAGTGAACGGCCCTCGAGATCAACTGTCCAGCCGGTCCCGGGACGCCGCCAGGCGCGCGCTCGGTCTGCTTCGGCCAGACGTGCCCGTCGAGGACGTGCACACCCAGGAGGGCTGGCTTGACCTCTTGGGCGAGCGCGACCCGACCGGGGTGCACCCGGGCCAGCGTCTGATGCTGAGCGCCACCCTTGCGCGGATCTACGAGCGGCTGTGGCGGCCGCTCGGGGCGCGCATGCTGATGGGGTTGACCGGCCCCAGCACCAGCGAGGAGCACCGCATAGCGCTGCGCATGCTGGAGCTCGGCGGCGGCGAGAATGTGCTCGACATCGCCTGCGGGCCGGGGAATTTCACGCGCAGCTTCGCGCGCGCGGCTCCCGCCGGGCTGGTGGTCGGGCTGGACGCCTCAAAGACGATGCTCACACGAGCGGTCAGCGACACAGACAGCCCGAATGTCGCCTACGTGTTGGGTGACGCGCACGCGCTTCCGTTCCGCGACGGCACGTTCGACGCCGTCTGCTGCTTCGCCGCGCTGTATCTGATCGACGAGCCGGCGCGCGCGATCGACGAGACCGTGCGCGTTTTGGCTCGCGATGGACGTCTCGCGCTGCTCGCGAGCTGCAACCGTGGCCCGCTCCCGGCAGCGGCGAGCAACACGCTGGTGCGGAGGCTGACGGGTGTCCGCGTGTTCGACCGCGGGGAGCTGACCGGGGCCCTGCGCGCTCACGGCTTGACCGACATAAGACAGCGCGTTGTCGGCTTGGCGCAGTTCATCAGCGCGCGCAAGCCCTAGCGAGCTCTCCGGCGGCTGCGGCTGGATAGCCCGTTTACGAGACGAGGCTGTCCGATGGGGCTGGGTTCCAGCCCTTGATGCCGCTGCGGGCCAGCAGCCGCTCGAGCTCCGACGCGCTCTGCGGACGCGAATAGTGGTAGCCCTGACCCCACTGGCAACCCAGGTCGATGAGTCGAGTGACCTGTTCCTCGCTCTCGAGCCCCTCGGCAATGACACGCAGGTTCAGGCTCTTGCCGAGGTCGATGATCGCCTGCGCCAGGATTGGCTCGTTGGCCTCGCCGAGGCCCGCTACGAACGACCTGTCGATCTTCAGGATGTCGATCGGGAAGCGCTGCAGGTACTGCAGCGAGGAGTAGCCGGTGCCGAAGTCGTCCACTGCGATCTGGGCTCCGAGAGCTTTCAGCTGCGTCAACACGCCCCTCTCCAGGTCCTGCATCAGCATCGTCTCGGTGATCTCGAGGATCAGGCTGCTCCGGTCAAGCCCGAAGCTATCCAACGCGCGTGATACCTCGCTGATCAGCTCTGAGTGATGCAGCTGGTTGACCGACAAGTTGACCGAGACCCCCAGGGGCGTGCCGCTGGGGTAGCGCGCCTGCCAGGCGGCGGTCTGCGCGCACGCCTGTCGCAGCACCTGGATGCCGATCAGGCATATCAACCCCGTCTCCTCCGCCGCATGGATGAAGGCCCCGGGAGCTAGCAGACCGCGGTCGGGATGCCGCCAGCGGACAAGCGCCTCGACGGCGACCACCGCACCGGTGGCCAGCTCGATGATCGGCTGGTAGGCGAGCTCGAACTCCTGGCGCTCAACGGCGAGCGCCAAATCACGCTCGAGGTTCAGACGCTCGACGAGCGTGGCGTGCATGGCGGGCTCGAACAGCTCGTACTGCCCCTTGCCGCGCGCCTTCGCCTGGTACATCGCTAGGTCGGCGTTGCGCAGAAGGTCGTCATCGAGTTCGGACTGGCTCGCGATGCCGATGCTGACGCTGACGGATATGTCGTGGCCCTGCACGCCGAAGGGCTCGTGCAGCGAAGACATGATGCGCCGCGCGACGATCGCCGGCTCCTCCTCGCGGCTGACGTTCTCGAGCAGCACGGCGAACTCGTCGCCACCGAAACGAGCTACGGTGTCCCCAGGGCGGATGCAGCCCTGCAGGCGTTGCCCAACCTCGATCAGCAGTTCGTCGCCGATCCCGTGCCCAAAAGTGTCGTTCACGCGCTTGAACTCATCGAGGTCCAAGAACAGCACCGCCGGCTGTGGGTCGTTGCGTAGCGCGCGGTTGGCGGCGTGCTCGAGCCGGTCGAGGAACAGCACGCGATTGGGTAGGCCCGTGAGCATGTCGTGCAGGCCGCGGTGCAGCGCCGTCCCATAGTTCTTCGCGTCCGTGAGAGCGAGGCTGGCGTTCTCGGCGAACGCGAGCAGCACCGTTTCCTCGGCGGTCGAGTAGTGATAGTTGGCGGTGCGCGAGCCGGCCGTCAAGGCGCCCACGACACGGCCGTTCTCCAAGATCGGCGCTGCCATCGCCGACTGAAGCCCCCTGCACGCGAGACCGGCGAGCAGGTCGGTATCGCAGCTGTCGGACCGGGCGATGATCAGGCGCTGCTCCGTCACGGCCAGGCCGCTCACGCCGTCGCGGACGTGCGCGCGGCTGCCGATCGGGAAGCGTCCGCTGTCAAGGCCACGGGACGCGACGAGCATCGTCCACTCTTCGTCCTCGGTGTCCAGCAGCCGCAGACCCACGGCGTCCAGCCCGAGGCACTCGGCCGTTCCCGCGACCACCGCGTCGAGCACATCGGCGAGATCGGCACGCTGCACGATCGACCGCTGGATCTTCGAGAGCCGCTCGAGCAGCCGCTGGCGCTCCTGCAGCGTCGCCAACAGCGTGGCGTTCTCTCGCGCCTGCTCCTCGCTGCGCTTACGCAGGGCGCGCTCGTCGCGGAGTACCCGCAGCGATTGGAGCGCGAGCGTGAGGACGCGACCCATGCCTCGCAGCAGGTTCGCCTCCAGCCGGCTGAAGGCGTCCTCGCCGCCCCTGGCGAGCACGAGGCTCCCCGTGACCGCTTCCTCGAGCGGCACCGAGATGACCAAGCAGCGGCCGGCTCCGGGCACCTCGATGGTCGCGGTCTTCCCCTCGGCGGCGGCGATCAACAGCTCGGTGGGTACTTTGTCGGCGGGAAAGCCGGTAGACGCGACGAGCGCTCCGCCGCTCACGACTGCGCCGACCTCGGCCTCGAGCGCCTCGGCGGCCCGCTCGACCGCCCCGCAAATAGCCGTCTGCTCGTCCGGGAAGGACGAGACGAGCGAGAGGAACTCCACTAGCTGCTGTGTCGTCCAGCTTTCGCCGAGCTCTGCCATAGCGTTCTTCAGCCGACCGCGAGCACTACGAGCGTCTGGTTGTGAAAGCCGCTCTGTCCGCGGGTGCGTGCGATCTCGCCGTAGGTGTAGAAGCCCGCCACGGGTGCTCCGCCCGCTTGGCGGGCGACCCGATCTACCTCGGTGGAGATGCCCTCGTCGCCGAGTATCCCCCGGCGGGCTATGCAGTCGAACGCGATCAGGCCCAGTGGCTGCTGTCCCTCGAGCGGTGCGAGCGCCGCTGCGCAAGCGGCGTCGGTCGCCTCCAGCACAGACGCGTCATCGCCCTCCATGAACCAGGCGAGCCCTCCTTGTGGGACTTCGGCGATGAAGCCGAGCGAGCCGTCGTCGAAGTTGGCTTCTCCCACGAAGCGGACGTGGTCCTCGCCGCTGCGCCCGCTGAGCCCGAGCGGGTGGGTCAGGGCGAAGCGCGTGAACGACTCCGGGTCGTGGCGAGCCTCCTCGGGCGGGCTGAGATGCTCGAGATAGACGTCGACGGCGGGACGGTCGTTGAGCGTATACACCCGGTTGTCTGAGCTGCGAGTGACCACAACCGGGTCGCCTACCCGCCGCCAGCCGTGACGGACGCCGATGCCCAGAGGCGCCTCTGAGCCGAGTGCGGCACCGACGACAGCATTGCTCAGCACACTTTCGTTATGCAGCTGGTATGTGCTCTGCATCTTCAAGTCATCGCCGGCGCAGCCGCCGACCAGCGGCACGCTGGCGCCGATCACGCCGTAGGCGCCGCGAACGATCTCCTGCTGGTCGCCGGCGAGACCGTCCGTGAGCAACATGAGCGCGCGATGAGGCTTATCCTCGAGCGCGCTGGCGCAATGCGCGACCTTCGCGCCGGCGTTGCGCAGATCATCAGACGCATCTGTCGCGCAGGCGGTGCTCACTGCGAAACCCGGCCCGCCGAACGCTGTGACAACGACGCCGGAGTCGCCTGGTCCAGCGGTGGCGATCTCGCCTGCCGTGGAGCAGCCGATCAGCGCAACACCACCGGAACGGCGGTTGATCGCGGCGAGCAGCTCTTGGAGGTCGTAACTGTGCGAGCAGAAGACGAGCAGCAACTGGGCGTCATCTGCGATGAGCGCCTGTGCTGTCGCGGCCTCTCCGGCGCGGCCCGCGTCGCTGTCGCTTGACTGCCCTACGGCGAGCCACCGGCTCTGCTGATTGCCGCTCCTACCGGTGAGATCACTCATTTGGTGGACATCCATTCAGGTGGTGGGCGTCGCCAAAGCTATCGGCGCGGCAACCCCGAAGCTTTAGGTTCGGTGGACACTTGGTTGCAGTGGTCTTTTCGCACGTGTCTTGCGGCGGCGCTCGTGCTCACCGCGTACACGCCGCCGCCGTGCTCGTCTCGCGGAAGGTTGAGGTCAGGGTGCGAGTAGCCGCGCCCGTGGCGCGCTCGGCGGTCCGTTGTCGAATGGCACTGGCGGGACCGTGACGGGCGTGGCGGCATGCAGGTGGATCAGGCGGAAGCCGCGGTGGTCTATCTCGCCGACCGGCTGAAGCCCGCTACCCCACAGCGAAGCCAACGGCGGGTTGCCGACCGGGTTGAGCGCGCGCTGCCCCGCGCCGCGCGCCGGTTCCACCATCACCCAGAGATCGGTGGTGCGCACGGGCGTGGAGAGCAAGCTGCGGTGCATGTAAAAGGCGGGCACCGGATACTCGAATCCGGGCATCACGGCTAGAACCTCGTTGCTCGCCCGCGATTGGACGAGGGCGCTGGCGTCGCGCCAGTCGGTCGCCCCGTGGTAACGCCAGTCGCTCTGGACCGCGACGACGGTCGCGAGGCAGATCGCGCCGTACGCGACCAGGGGCAGGCCGCGCAGGCGCGTCAGGCCATAGGCTGCGAGTGGCGCGAGGCAGATCCAGACGCCAAGGACGTTGCGCGCCAAGAAGTGGTCGTCGATGCCGCTCAGCGCAGAGACGATCGGCAGGCCGGCGCCGATCGCAGCGAGGATCAAGAGAACCTGGATGGCGGGCCGACGATACGTCCGCACCAGCCCATACAGGGCGGCGAGCAGCACGATCAAAAGCCCCGCGCCCTCGAGCCACGCGTGGGGCACGTTGGTGCCCATCACAAACTGGCGCACGGTTTCCTCGAGCCGCCTGCCGAGCGGACGCGCGGCTATGTAGGCGGTGCGCTCCGAGGCGCCGCTTTGCGTGACAAGCAGTGGCCACAGCGGCGCGGTCGCGGCGGCGAGCGCGGCCATGCTCGCGAGCAAACGGCGGCGATCGCGCGGCAGCCTGAAAAACAGCACGGCTGCCTCCGCGGTTACGAGAAAGGCTGTGAAGTAATGCGTCCACAGGCACGCCGTTGCGCTTGCCACCCACAGCGCCCAGGCGAGCCGTGAGCGGCGTTTGAGCAGCGCGCCGAGTGCCCACACAGATAGCGTGGAG
This sequence comes from Solirubrobacteraceae bacterium, assembly GCA_025451035.1. Taxonomy (GTDB): domain Bacteria; phylum Actinomycetota; class Thermoleophilia; order Solirubrobacterales; family Solirubrobacteraceae; genus Palsa-744. The sequence goes on along the minus strand of JANWLE010000009.1, from coordinate 3,586 downwards.
ACCAGTACGAGCAGCGCGTATGAGCGCGCATAGATGGAGTCGACGACAAGCAGCGGGCTGATCGCGCACAGCCACGCCACGACCAGGCCGGTGCGCTGGCCGACCACGGAGCGCATCGCGAGAAAGGCGGCCGGCGGGGTGAGCGAGCCGGCCACCAGCGAGCTGGTGCGCAGGGCGACGGCCGTGTGGCTAGCCGCTAGCTTCACCCACAGCCAAGTCAGCAGGTAGAACAACGGCGGCGTGGACTCGGTCGCCTTGATCGCATGCCAGACGCCGGTGAGGCTCGCGTGGCTTACCACCGACGCCGTGAACACCTCCTCGTAGCCCAGGTCTTGATCGCCAACGTAGAGTGAGCGCAGTGCGACCGCCACCGCGGTGGCCAGCGCTACGCCCGCCCACGCGAGCGCTGGGGAGATGCGCTCACTCGCGTCAGTGTCAACCGTTATCCGCGGGGAGTTCTTGGCAGACGCTGTTTTAGTGGATACGGCCAGCACCGCTTTTAGAACACCTCCCCTGTGTGCCGCGGCGGCAATCGAATCGTCTTCAAGCTACGCGATCACTTTTGAGATCGCTATTACGCGTGAACTGCCAGGTGCCTTTGAGCGGGCTCCCGGGGCGGCGAAGGCTCGTGAGCCACGCGCAGCCTATATCTACCGTGTCGCCGGATGCCAGGGCGATCCCTTCGCCGAACCGTCGCTAAGAAGCTTGGATGCTCACGGGCGAGAGCTGCAGCAGCTCGCCCGGCGGCTCTCCCCTCAGCAACCAGCCGCCGCCGACGCTCTCGATCAGCTCTTGACGAGCCAGGAGGGAGAGCGCGCTGGTGACGGTTGGGCGGCGTGCGGCGACGAGGTCCGCGAGAACGGTGTGAGTGAGTCGAACGGGCAGCACCAAACCCTTGGCGCCGACTCGCCCCCAACGGCCAGCCAGATACCAGAACAGCATGTGCAGCCGAACATCGACCCGTGATTGGTGGATGATCGCCAGGTTGACAACCAGGTTGCGGGAGCGTTGTAGCGCGCGGCCGACCAAGCATGCGGTGAGTTGCGGATAAGGCGCCACTCTGTTTGCGAACTCCTCATCCAGTATGGCTAGACGGGTCGGCTTGAGGATCCGCCAAACAGCATCGAGGGTCAACGTCGGGTTCTCCTGCCAGGGTCGCAGCAGATCTCCCTGCCCAAGTAGCTCCGCGCCATAGCGCTCGTCGATGCCCACGCGGCGAACGAGCAGGCCGTCCAGCACGAGTAGGCCGACGCCGCCGCTCAGCGTCGCAGCCTGGGCTGCCCAGCGGCCAGGGCGAAGCGGGATGACTCGCGCCACGCAGTCGCGGGTCGCCTGTGGGCGGTGGGCCTCGGCCACCGCGTCCGCCAGCTCCCGATCCTCACGCAAGACACGGCAGGCATCTGTGACCGTGCTCACAACGGCAGTCATACGCATCACTGTGGCAGATGCGCACGGTCTGGGCGGGAAGCTCGTGAAGCTTGCTCTGAGTCGCGCGGCGACGCACCGTAGGGCCGCTCACATAAGCACCGGGTCGCCCGCGCGAATAGTCAGGACTCTGACCGAAAGCCCCCTGTCGGCGGTATGTGGATCCGTGCGCGCATAGCTGTCACGTACGCTCGATTTGTGGCGTTCGCAAGGGAGCAGTCCAACGACCCGTACAGCCTCGCTGTGCCAGACAGACCCCTGGGGTCTGCGCCAGGCGCATGCACCGAGGATGAGCCGCTCGCGCCGGGTCAGCCGCTGCGGCCCGGGCTGGCGCAGCGCTGGATAGGGCGACTTCGACGCTCCGCGGTTCGTGGCGAAGGCGGCTTGACCGCGTTGGCTGTGCTGGTCGGGGCCGGGGCGGGCGCCGGCGCAGTCGCCTTTCGCTACATGATCCTCGGCTTCACCGAACTGTTCAGCGGCCACCACGACTACAGCTCGGCTGGCCATGCGGCCAACCCACTGGTGCCCGGGTTGGGGGTGTTCTTTGTGGTGCTCGCCCCCGTCTTGGGGGGACTAGTCTACGGTCCGCTAGTAGCGCGCTTCGCGCCCGAGGCGCGTGGGCACGGCGTGCCTGAGGTCATGCTCGCCGTCAGTCGTCTCGGGGGTCGCATGCGCCCGCAGGTCCCGGTCGTCAAGTCGCTGGCATCCGCCTTGTGCATCGGTTCGGGTGGATCAGTTGGTCGGGAGGGGCCAATCGTGCAGATCGGTTCGGCCCTCGGATCGGCGGCCGGGCAGTTCACCCAGGTCTCCGAGTCACAGCTGCGGCTGCTGGTTGCCTGCGGCGCTGCGGGCGGCATCTCGGCGACATTCAACGCTCCGATCGCAGGCGTGTTCTTCGCGCTCGAGTTGATCTTGCGTAACTTCGAGACCCGCTCGTTCGGACTGGTCGTGCTGAGCTCCGTCACGGCGGACGCGATCGGTCGTGCGGCGTTCGGTAGCCACCCGTTCCTGTCGCTGCCGACGTTCAACTTCTCCTCGCCGGTGGAGCTTGTTCTCTACGCGGGCCTGGGGGTGATCGCCATGGCGGTAGGTCTCGTGTTCGTACGCGTGCTGTATGTGGGCGAGGATATGGCCGACCGCCTCTGGGCGGGACGTCCCGAATGGCTGCGTCCCGCCGCCGGCGGCGTCTTGCTTGGCCTGTTGCTACTGGCCGTGCCCGAGATGTACGGGGTTGGCTATCCGGTGCTGCAGTGGGCCGTGGCGGGCCATTATGTGGTGCTCGCGCTGCTGGGGCTCCTGGCGGCGAAGATCCTTGCGACGAGCCTGACCATGTGGATCGGCGGTTCGGGTGGCGTGTTCGCGCCATCGCTGTTCATGGGCGCGATGCTGGGCAGCGCCTACGGCATGGTGGTTCATCACCTGCTGCCGCATCTCGCTGCCGCTGCGGGCGCCTATGGCCTAGTGGGGATGGGCGCGGTGTTCGCTGCGGCGGCGCGCGCCCCGATCACGGCGCTGCTGATCATCTTCGAGCTCACCGGCGACTACAGGATCATCCTGCCTTTGATGTTTGCGATCGTGGTCGCGACGACGCTCAGCAACCTGGTGAGCGGCGACACCATCTACACGCTGAAGCTGCGTCGCCGCGGGATCGATATCGACGCTCCCCAGCACGGCGGCGTCATGGCGCAAATAAAGGTGAGCGAGGCGATGGGCACGCTCCCTCGGGCGCTCTCGCCGCAGGAGCCGCTGCAGGCGGTGATCGCGCGCTTCGCGACCGAGCGCGCCGACGCGCTGCCCGTCATCGACGGTGACGGCAGACTGCTCGGCATCGTTGCCGCGACCGACCTGGAGCAAGCAATCGGCCAGGCTGAACACCAAATGGATGACGCGTCGGCCGCGGACTTCCTGCGCGCCGCGCCAGAGTTGCGTGCCCATGAGACACTGGACGACGCGGTGCTGGCGCTGGCCGGCACAGACGAGGAGGGGCTTCCGGTGCTCGCTTCAGACAGCGACCGGGTCGTGGGGTGGCTAACCCACCGCAGACTGCTGCGCGCCTACCGCGCGAGGTTGCGCAAGAGCACATGAGCCCAGCACCCAAACTGGGCGACCGGCGCGGCCCGCGGTCGGGTGCGAGCGTGCTCGACCGCCCCGCAAATTCCGT
>JANWLE010000008.1 GCA_025451035.1 Solirubrobacteraceae bacterium | reverse complement strand
CGCCGCCGACCGGCTGTTGCTCCTCGCTCAAGGCGGGCCTGCCTGCGCGCGCGTCACCCGCCCGCAGCAGCCGCTCGCGTAGCTCGGCCTGCTCCTCCGGGGTCGGGTCCCATTGCGCTATGTCCGGTAGCTGATCCAGCGAGGAGAGGCCGAACAGCTTCAAAAACAGCGTGCTTGTGCGATACATGACGGCTCCGAACTCCGAGCGTCCCGCCTGTTCGATTAGGCCCCGGTCGAGCAGCGTCGCGACGGCCGAGTCGGCGCTGACGCCGCGGATGCGGGTGATCTGGGGGCGCGAGACCGGCTGCAGGTAGGCGACGATCGCCAGCGTCTCGGCTTGGGGCGGGGTCAGTGAGGCCACGCGCGGGCGGTTGACCAGGCGCCTGGCGGCTGGCTCGGCCAACGGGTCTGAGGCGAACGTGTAGCCGCCGGCTAGCTCACGCAGGTGTATTCCGCTCGCGCCCGGCGCGTAGCGCTCTGCGAGCAGCTCGAGCGCCTTTGCGACGGTCTCGCTGTCGAGCTCTGAGGCATCGGCGAGCTCCTGTGCGCTCAGGGGATCGGGCGAGAGGAACAGCAGCGCTTCGATTACGCGCGCGGGCTCCGGCGACTCGCTCATCCAGCCATCCTCTGCAAGCCGTCGAACTCGCTGACGCGAGCAGTGATGGTGATCTCCCCGAACGCCTCGCTCTGCTGCCAGTCCGCCTCACCGCGCTTGTAGAGCTCGAGCAGCGCGAACACGGTGACCGCGACGGTCATGCGGTCATCGTCCTTGACAGCCTCATCGAAGGAGAAGCTGCCTCTGTGCAACAGGCTGCGCAGGTGACTTATCCGCTCGGCGACGGTGATGCGCGGAACGCCGATGTGACGTATGTCGATGGCCGGCGGCATGCGCAGCAGCCCAGCCAGCGCGACACCGAGCATCTTCGGGTCCTGCGATCCCTCCTGCTCCTGTAGCTGGGTGCGGCGCAGGTGCGCGGGCAGCGGCGCTTCGCGGAAGCGCACGCCTTCCTCGCCGGCGAGCAGCTCCCGCAGGTAGGTGGCGGCGTCACGGTAGCGGCGGGCATCCAGCATCCGTTCCAGCAGCTCCTCAGCGGCCTGCTCTGGCTCTATCTCGAGCAGCTCGTCGTCCTCGTCACCGGCGAGCATCAACCGCGACTTCAGCTCCAGCAGCGCTGCTATCAGGACAATGAATTCGGTGGCTGTCTCGAGGTCGAGCTCGTCGCGAGCGGCGAGCTGGTCGAGGTAGGCGAGCACGACGTCGGCGAGCTCGAGTTCGAGCAGGTCGACCTCGTCACGCACGACGAGCGCCAGCAGCAGGTCGAAGGGGCCGCTGAACAGCTCGACGTCCAGCTCGATCGATGCGAGGCTCATCGGTCTACCGTAGCGTGCGTGTCTGACGCGGAGCCCCAACACCCATGCGCTCGCGTACATCCGCGAGCGTGTGCGAGGCGATCTCGCTGGCCCGGGCCGCCCCGTCGGCGAGGATCTGCTCGAGCGCGCCCTCGTCGGCGCGCAACCGTACGTAGCGCTCACGCACCGGCGCGAGCATCGCGACGACCGCCTCTGCCACCGCTTTCTTCAAGTCACCGTAGCCGCGGGCGTCGGCCATGTCGGCTTCCACCTGCTGCGGCGTGCGCCCCGAGGCGACCGCCAGGATCTCGATCAGGTTCGACACTCCAGCCTTCTCCGGCGAGCGGACGATCTCCCGGCCGGAGTCTGTCACGGCGCTGGCGATCTTCTTGACGATCGTGGCGGGCTCATCAAGGACGTAGATGGTGCCCTGCTCGGAGCCTCCGGTGGTGGACATCTTGCGCGCCGGATCCTGCAGGTCCATGATGCGCGCGCCGACCGACGGGATGCGATGCTCAGGCACGAGGAGCACCTCCTCCCCGCCGCCGAAGCGGGCGTTGAAGCGGATCGCGATGTCGCGCATCAGCTCGACGTGCTGGCGCTGGTCGTCGCCGACCGGCACGTCGGTGGCGCGATAGGCCAGCACGTCGGCTGCCATCAGCACCGGATAGAAGAACAGGCCACCAGAGACAAGCTCGCGCTGGCTGGCTGACTTGTCCTTGAACTGGTGCATGCGCTGCAAGTCGCCGAACGCCGTGACGCTCGCTAGTAGCCACGTCAGCTCGGCGTGCTCGAGCACGTCGCTCTGGCGGAAGAGGATGCACCGCTGCGCATCCAGTCCGGCTGCCAGCAGCAGCGCACACAGGTCATACAGACTCGAGCGCAGCTCGTGCGGGTCGTAGCTGACTGTGATCGCGTGCAGATCGACGATGCAGTACAACGCCTCGCCGCGATCCTGCCCCTCCACGTACTGGCGGATGGCGCCGATGTAGTTGCCGAGGTGCTTTGAGCCGGTGGGCTGTATGCCGGAGAAGATCCGCACGTCTATAGGGCTTGCCTGATCACCGGCCGCTTGGCGGCACCGACCTCGTCCAGGCGGCGTACGGGTGTGGTGTATGGCGCGTTGCGCGCGAGCTGTGGGTCCTCGGCCGCCTCCCGCAGGATTTCGGCGATCGCCTTGGCGAACGCATCGAGCGTCTCCTTGGTCTCGGTCTCGGTCGGCTCGACCATCAGAGCCTCCTCGACCAGCAGCGGGAAGTACACGGTCGGCGGGTGGTAGCCGAAGTCGAGCAGCCGCTTGGCGAGGTCCAGCGTCTTGATCTGAAGCTCGCGCTTCATCGGTCCGCCGGAGAGCACGAACTCGTGCATGCAGAGCTCGCCATAGGCGAGCGGCAGATGCTCGGCCACGCCCTCCTGCTTCAGCAGCGCAAGCAGATAGTTGGCGTTGAGCACCGCCGTCTCGGAGGCGTCCTTCAGTCCCTCCGCGCCGAGCGAGCAGATGTAGGCGTAGGCTCGCACGAAGCAGCCGTAGTTGCCCTGGAAGCCGCGCAGACGCCCAATCGACTTGGGCCGGTCGTTCTCGAGCGCGAACCGGGCGGGGGCCGCCTCGCCGTCCCCGTGCGTTTCGCGCGTGATCACCGGGCACGGCAGGTAGGGCTCGATGCGCTCGGACACCGCGATCGGTCCGGAGCCCGGCCCGCCGCCGCCGTGCGGCTGGGTGAACGACTTGTGCAGGTTGAAGTGCACGATGTCAAACCCCATGTCGCCGGGCCGGGAGAGACCCATGACGGCGTTCAGGTTCGCCCCGTCGTAGTAGAGCGTGGCTCCCACGTCGTGCACGATATGAGAGATCTCCTGGATGTTTGCGTCGAACACGCCAAGCGTGTTGGGGTTCGTGAGCATCAGGCAGGCGACGTCGGTGTCGGCCTTTGCGCGCAGGTCCTCCAGGTCGACGCCGCCGTCCGTGTTGGTGGCGAGCTTGACGACCTCAAAGCCGGCCATCGTGACCGTCGCCGGGTTGGTGCCGTGGGCGGTATCGGGTGTCAGCACCTTGTGGCGATGCTCGCCGCGGTCCTCGTGGTAGGCACGTGTCAACAGCACCCCGGCGAGCTCGCCGTGGGAGCCGGCGGACGGTTGCAGCGAGACGTACGGCAGCCCGGCGATCTCCGCCAGGGCTCGTTCGAGGTTCCACATCAGCTCGAGCGCTCCCTGGGCGTGCTCTGCGTCCTGGAGCGGGTGCAGCCGCGCGTGGCCCGGCAGTGCCGCCAGGCGCTCGTGCAGACGCGGGTTGTGCTTCATCGTGCACGAGCCGAGCGGGTAGAATCCGGAGTCCAGGTCGAAGTTGCGCTTTGACAGGCGCACGTAGTGACGGACGATCTCGGGCTCGGAGAGCTCCGGCAGCCGGGGTGGCTGCGAGCGGCGCAAACGTGCAGGCAGCAGCTGCTCGGGGTCGACCTCGGGCACGTCGCGCTCGGGGCACTGGAAGGCGCGGCGGCCTTCCGCGCCCTTCTGGAAGACGGTGAGCACAGGCTCGTGCTGGAGCGGCGTCTCACTCATAGCGCCGCCACCGCCTGGCGCTCGGCGGCGACCGCCGCGCCGAGGACCTCCGTCAGCCGGTCGATGTCGCGACGCGTGCGTCGCTCTGTGATCGCAAGGAGCAGCCCGCCGCGATCCTCCTCGCGCGCGGTGAGCGCCTGCAGGTCGACGCCGGGGTTGACGCCGTCGGCGATGCAGCGGCGACGTATAGCGTCGACGTCGCCGTCCAGGCGCAGCGCGAACTCCCGCATCACCGGCTGGTCGTGCAGCTTCTCCACGCCGGGGAGCGCGGCGAGGCGCTCGCGCGCGTAATGGGTGCGTGCGAGCATCAGCTCGCCGAGCTCGACGATCCCGCGGCGGCCGAGCCAGGCCATGTAGGCCATGCCGGCTAGTGCGTTCAGCGCCTGGGCCGTGCAGATATTCGAGGTCGCCTTCTCGCGGCGGATGTGCTGCTCGCGGGTTTGCAGCGTCAGCACGAAGCCACGCCGGCCGTCGACGTCGACGGTTTCGCCGGCGATGCGCCCCGGCATCCGCCGCAGGTACTCCATGCGGGCGGCGAAGAAGCCGAACGACGGCCCGCCGAAGTCCAGGCGGTTGCCGAGCGACTGACCCTCGCCGACGGCGACGTCGACGCCGCACTGCCCGGGGGGAGCGAGCACGCCGAGGGTGAGCGGGTCGACCTGGGCGATCACGACGGGCGACGTGTCAGCCGCGTTCCCTTCGGCGGGATCTGACTTCGCGGCCGCGGCAAGCGCCTGGGCGTCCTCAACCGCCCCGTAGAAGTTTGGTTGCGCGAAGATCGCGGCACTCGTCTGCTCGTCGATCGCCGCGCCCCACGCGTGGATGTCGGTGACCCCGTCGCGCAACGGCACCTCTACGACCTCGACGCCGTAGCCGTGGGCGTAGGTGCGCAGCGTCTGAAGCGAGTGGGGATGCAGCCCCGCGCTAACCACGAAACGGCCGCGGCCGTTGTCCAGCTTGGCTAGATATCCAGCGGACGCGACCGCGCTCGGGCCGTCGTATACCGACGCGTTTGAGACTTCGAGACCGGTCAGCTCGCAGATCGCCGTTTGGTACTCGAACATCACCTGCAGGCCGCCTTGTGAGATCTCCGGCTGATACGGGGTGTATGGGGTCAGGAACTCCGAGCGCTCGCACAGCATGTCCACGAGCGCTGGCACATAGTGGTCGTACATCCCCGCGCCCAAAAAGCAGAGCTGATCCTCGGTGCTCGTGTTTCGCTCCGCCAGCGCCACAAGATGCGCGTAGACGTCCTGCTCGGACTGGCCGCCCGGCAATTCCAGTGGCCGTTTTAGACGCAGCGCTTGAGGGATCTGACGCTCGAATATCTCAGCAACGCTGGAGACGCCGATCGCCTCGAGCATCTGCGCCAAGTCTTGGGGGGTGGTGGCGGTATAGCGGGTCAAGGCTGCTTTATGAGCTTAGAGGCGAGCGTGACTTTCAGCCGGAGAGGCTCGAGGTGTACGCGGCGGCGTCCATCAGCTGCTCGCGCTCGGCGGGGTCTGACAGGCGCACCTTGACGAGCCAGCCTTCGCCGTATGGGTCCTCGTTTATCTCCTGGGGCGCGTCGGCGAGCGATTCGTTGACCTCGACGATCTCGCCGGACAGCGGCGCGACGACGTCGGAGACCGCCTTGACCGACTCGACCTCCGCGTATGGCTCGCCGGCTGTGACTGCCGTCCCGGGCGGCGGCAGCTCACAGAAGACGACCTCCCCCAGCGAGTCCTGCGCGTACCAGGTGATGCCGAACGTCGCGAGCCCTGTCTCTGCGGGATCGATTCTGGCCCAGTCGTGGGCTGGGTGATACAGCAGACCATCGGGGTAGCTCGCCTCGGCCATCGGCTCAAATCCTTCGCTCGCGGGTGATCGAAGTCACGAAAAGTATCAGCGGTTCAGGCTGCGCCCGGGAGCGCCTCTGGCCGCGGTCCGATGAAGGCGGCTGCGGCCGGCGCCGCCTCACGCTTTCTTCAGCACGAACGGCTTGGGGTGGACGGTCGCCTCGCGGATCTTGCCGCGGACGTCGATCTGCAGACGAGTGCCGATGGCCGCCCGCTCGGCCGGGACGTAGGCCATGCCGATCCCGATCGACAGGCACGGCGAGAGCGTGCCGCTCGTTACCTCGCCACCGCCGCAGACGGGGTTTCCCTGCCTGGCTATCCCCGCTCCATCGATGGTGAACGCGACCAGCTTCTGGACGTCCGTCTCCTGGCGCGCTCGCAGCACCGCCTCTGAGCCGATGAAGCCCGTCTGCTCCTTGCAACACCATCCCAGGCCGGCTTCGATCGGGTTGCGCTCGGTCGACAGCTCGTTGCCATACAGGTGAAAGCACGCCTCCAGGCGCAGCGTGTCGCGCGCGGCCAGGCCCGCAGGCCGTGCGCCGCGACGCACCAGCTCATCCCACAGCGCCGGCGCGCACTCGGGCGCACACAGCAGCTCGAGACCCTCCTCGCCGGTGTAACCGGTGGCGCAGGCCAGCGCCTCAATGCCGGCGAGCCGGCGCAGTTGCGCTGACATGCGGGACGGCAGCGGGGACTCGGAGATCGTCTGGACTATCTCGCGCGCTTCCGGGCCCTGCACGGCCAGCATCGCGTACTCGCGCGCGCGGTCGGTGACCTCGACGTCCAGGCCGCCGGCGTGGCGCTGGAACCACTCTAGGTCGCGCTCGTGGTTGGCGGCGTTGGTGACGGTCAGGTAGCGGTCCGGCTCGAGGTGGTAGGTGAACAGGTCGTCGAGGACCCCACCGTCCTCGCGGCACAGCACGCTGTATTGGGCGCCGCCGAGCGGGACGCTCGCGACGTCGTTCGAGAGCAGATGCTGCAGCAGCTCGAGCGCCTGCGGGCCGCTGGTTTCGATCTGGCCCATGTGCGAGACGTCGAAGATTCCGCAAGCCTCGCGGACCGCCATGTGCTCTTCGCGAATGGAGCTGTACTGCACCGGCATCTCCCAGCCGGCGAACGGCACGAGCTTCGCGCCGGCCGCTGCGTGTTGCGCGTGTAGTGGTGTACGCAACAGTTCAGGCGGCACAGCGGCAGGTTATCGAGAGTCGCCCGGGCAATGGCGGGACCTCGCGGCAGGGGAAGCCGGCCTCATGCGGGGAGTGCGGCGGGCTTGCTGGCCTCGTCTAGCCGTCCGGTGATAGCGCGCTCACAGGCCGGTTTGGCGCGGGGCTGACGCCAGGATGAGCTTCGCCGTAGCCGCGGCGGTGGCTACGGGGCACGGTGGCGGCGAAGCTCTGGCGCCAGCCCGCACAGCGCGTAGACGATCACTCCCAGCGCCCAGCCGGCGATCACGTCACTGAGGTAGTGCACGCGCAGCGCCACGAAGGACAAGCCGAGCGCTAGGGTCACAAGCGCGCCGGCAGCGGTGATGACACGCCGACAGGCGGGCAGTGTCCGCGCCAGCGCGATCGCGAGGAACGCAAACCCCATCCCCAGCGCTGAGGTGCTCGACGGGAACGAGTAACCGCCGGCTCTCACCAGCTCGTGCTCCGGCCTGGGGCGCGCCACGGCGTCCTTGGCGAGGTGCGCCGCCGCCTGGGCGACCGGCGCGCCGACTGCGATCGCGACGCAGTCCCACCACGCTCGTTGGCGCGCCAACAGGCCAAGCACGATGAGGGCAGCCACGGCAAGCACGGCCTTAGCAGCCGCGACGACCGTCGGCGCGGCTGCGGCGAGCGCGCCGTGGCTCGGCAGCGCCAGCACACGGAAGGCGAACCGATCGATGGCGCCGGTTTCGTGCCGGGCGAGCATGAGCCAGGTGCCGAGCAGCACGAGCCCGGCAGCGGCGATCACCGCCCCACGAGCCCGATACGGCCTGCTCATCGGGCGTGCGTGACCGACGGCCTCGCCGGTGGCGGTGGCCATACGGGCGAGCGCGGGCGCCTAGCGCAGAAACGGCGGGACGTCGATCTCGTCATCGGAGATCTCGAGCGTCGAGCGTTCGCGCTCGCCGATGCGGGGGCCACGATCCGGGCGTCCCGAGCGGCTGGCCCGCTCGCTGCGGACAGAGCGCCCTGGGCGGTGGTCGAAGCCGGTGCCGATGACGGTCACGCGCACATCGTCGCCCAGGCTCTCGTTGATCACCGCGCCGAAGATTATGTTCGCGTTGGAGTCGGCCGCGTTCTGAATGATCTCGGCGGCATCGTTGACCTCGAACAGGCCGAGATCGCTGCCGCCGGTGATGCTGAGCAGGATCCCGGTAGCGCCGTCGATCGACTCTTCCAGCAGCGGCGAGGAGATCGCTTCGCGCGCCGCGTCGGCGCAGCGGCTCTCCCCGGCGCCGGTGCCGATGCCCATCAACGCTGATCCGGCGTTGTGCATGATCGTGCGTACGTCAGCGAAGTCGAGGTTGATCAGGCCGGGGATCGTGATCAGGTCGGTTATCCCCTGCACGCCTTGGCGGAGCACGTCGTCGGCGGCGCGGAACGCGTCGAGCATCGAGGTGCGTCGCTCGACCACCGACAGCAGCTTCTCGTTGGGGATCACGATCAGCGTGTCGACGACCTCGCGCAGGCGTTCGATCCCGTCGGTTGCCTGTCGACCGCGCTGGGTGCCCTCGAACTCGAATGGCCGAGTCACCACGCCGACGGTCAGCGCGCCGATCTCGCTCTTGGCGATCTCGGCTATCACCGGGGCGGCTCCTGTGCCGGTGCCGCCACCCTCGCCGGCAGTCACAAAGACCATGTCGGCGCCCTTCAGCGCCTCCTTGATCTCGTCGCGCGACTCCGCGGCGGCGGCGAACCCGACGTCTGGGTTGGCGCCCGCGCCAAGGCCCTTGGTCGCGTCGTGGCCGATGTTGAGCTTGACGTCGGCGTCGAGCATCGCCAGCGCCTGGGCGTCCGTGTTTGCGGCGATGAACTCAACCCCGCTGACGCCCGCCTCGACCATGCGGCTGACCGCGTTCGTGCCGCCGCCGCCCACCCCTACGACCTTTATCACCGCCAGATAGCTACCGCTGCTCTCCATGATTCAAATCCAAGCCTTCAAGTAGTTGTTGAGCGTTTTTGGCGTTGGTCTTGCCAAGACGCTGGGTTATGGACGTTATGCAGGCAACTTCGCCCTGTCAATGCGTGAGGTTAGCGCCGCAATGTTCGTTGCATATCCCGGAACTCTCAAGTCGTACCCGAGAATTCGCCATCCACCTCCCTAAGGCTTAACCTTAGATTTAGTGTTTTTCTTCTGTGGTCTGTTCGCCGGCGGGCGCGGCTTGGACCGGGCTCCCTTCAGTTTCACTAGGGCTCGCCGATGTGCTCGTGGCAGCGGCCTGGCTCTTCCCGCCGACGGCGCCGGCAAGGCTCGCGGCGAGCGCCGCAGACGTCGGATCGAGACTGCTGCCCGACGTGGATGGCGTGGCGCTTTCGCCGGGTATCCCGGCCGCCGGGCGTTCCGGTAGGCGCACATCTATATAGCTCGGCGGTGTCGCGGCAGAGGCGACCACGACCCGCGTGAACGACAGCCACTTCGCGTGGGGGCGTGTCGCGTCACCGAAATAGATGAGCAGCCCGTTGTGGGCTTGCACTGTGATCCCCTTCTGCGTGGAGTAGATCTTCTGCAGCAGCCGCCTGATGCTCATGGGCGCCGCGGCGAGCACCGTCAGGTATTGCCTGATCTGCCCCGCGGTGACTCGTCTGCCGGCGGGAAGCTCGCTCACTTCGATGAGCGGCAGCGAACTGGAGGCGAACGCGCCGCCGAGCAGGACCCCGTCGGCGGCGACACCGACACGGGCGCCGCCAGCCACGAGGGTGGCGATCGGCGGCTGCTCGCTGACCGTGATGCTAAGCGTGTGCGGGAAGCCCGCTTTGGCGGTGACCGAGCGCACCTGGGGGTAGGAAGCAACGGCTATCCGCAAGCCCGCGGCGCTGAAGTCGAGTGTCGTCATGTGGCGTGCCGCGCCCGTGAGCGCCGCGTCGATCGCAACGGCGTCAGCGCCGTGAACGCCTGCGATGCGGACGTGCTCGACTGATACCAGCGGCGAGCGACGCAGCCATAGCCATCCTCCGCCCAGGCACGGCAGCGCGATCAGCAGTGCGATCGTCGCTCGGCGAACCGGACGGTGGCGCCACGCGCCGTACCAGAGCATGGCCGCGCACTTCGCGGCTGACCGAAGGCCACGCCCGCCCGTGAAGCTGAACGGACTCCTCAGACGCGGCGCGAGTGTTCGATCCATCGATGAGTTTTTCGACCCGTCGGGCCGATCCCCTACATCCACGGGAAGTGGACTTCACCGAGCGTCTGGACCTCCGGCTCGAGCTCGACACCGCGGCGCTCGAGCACCCGGCGTCGACCCTCGGCCATCAGCGCGACGATCTCGGCGGTGCTCGCGCCACCGCCGTTCTCGATGAAGTTCGCGTGCTTCGGTGCATAGCGCGCCTGGCCGATCTGCAATCCGGCGCAGCCCGCCTCCGCCAGCAACTGCCCGGCCGTGAGGCCTTGCGCCCTCGGGTCCTCGGGGTTCTTGAAGGTGGAGCCGAACGTCTTGATCCCCTGCGGCTGCGCGGCATGGCGTCGTTCGCGCATGTGCGCGAGCGTCGCCTTCACCGCCTCGGGTGTCGAGGGCGTCAGCTTTAGCTGCGCGCGCACCACGATTTCGCCGCCACGGAGCCCGGAGCGGCGGTAGCCAAACGCGAGCTGGTCGGGCTTGCGTCGCTCTGTCCCGTTGGCGGTGGCAACCTCGACCCACTCCAGTACGTTTGCGAGGTCGCCGCCGTAGGCGTTGGCGTTCATTCGCACCGCGCCGCCGACGCTGCCCGGGATGTTGACGGCGAACTCGATCCCGGCCAGGCCGGCTCGGGCTGCCTGGGCCGCAATCGCGGGCATGCGCGCTCCCCCTCCGCAGAGCATGCGCTCGTCCTCGAGCTCGATCTGCGCGAGCTGCCTGTCGAGCTTGAGAACCAGGCCGCGGACGCCGTCGTCGGCGATCAGCAGGTTCGAGCCGGAGCCGACCACCGCGACTGGCTGTCGTTCGGTGGCTGCCCACTCGAGCATCCGGGTCAGCTCCTGCTCCTCACCGACGCGCGCGAAGTACTCGGCTGGCCCGCCGGTGCGCACGGTCGCGTAGCGCGCCAGCGGCACGTTCCTCTGCGGCAGCGCTCCACCCGCGTCCTGGCTCATGCGGCCGTCAGCGTGCGCGCTAGCGTGTCGATGTCCCCGGCTCCCATCAGCATCGCGAGGTCGCCGTCGACGAGCAGGCCTTCGAGCGTCTGCTGGCCGTCTTTGAGCGACGGCGCGAAGCGCACGTCGACCCCCCGCTCAGCGATGGCTCGCGCGATCAGCGCTCCGCTCACTTGCGGCCAATCCTCGCGGCGCTCCCGTGCCGGGTAGACATCGAGCACCACCACCAGGTCGGCTTTCGCCAGCGCGGCAGCGAAGTCGCCGGCGAGCGCCGCGGTGCGCGAGTAGAGATGCGGTTGAAAGACGGCGACGAGCCGGCCGCTGGTGAGCGCGCGCGCCGCCTGCAGCGTGGCTGAGACCTCGGTCGGATGATGTGCGTAATCGCTGTAGATGAGGGCTCCAGCGCTGCTGCGGCCGAGCAGTTCAAAGCGCCTAGCGGCGCCGCTGAAGGACGCGAGCGCGCGCCTGGCGGCGTCCTGGGGCGCTCCCGCCAGGCGTGCGGCCTCGAGCGCCCCGGTCGCGTTGAGCGCATTGTGGGCGCCCGCGAGCGCAAGCCGAACCTGCTCGCCCCGCCAGCTGAACGATGATTCGCCGCCGTGCAGCTCGAGGCCTTCGACGCTGTAGAGGACGCTCTCCCCGTGGCGCAACGCGAGCAGCTGCGGCTCGTCGTGAAGCACCGCGATGGGTGCCTTCGCCAGAAAAGCGGCGAACACCTCGCTCAGCTCATCGAATGTGCGGTATGTCGCGTGATGGTCGAGCTCGATGTTCGTGACCAGCGCGATCTCTGGCCGCAGCTCGAGCATCGACCGATCCGACTCGTCCGCCTCGATCACGAGCCACTCGCCGCTGCCCCATGCGGCGTTCGTGCCGGTCGAGCGCAGCACCCCGCCGATCAAATAGCTCGGGTCCATGCCGCAGCCGCTAAGTATGTGAGCGACCATGCAGGCGGTCGTGGTCTTGCCGTGCGCACCGGCGATCGCGATCGTGCGCTTGAGCGCGGATATTTCACCCAGCAGCGCGCCGCGGCTGAGCTCGCGCAGGCCGCGGCTGCGCGCCGCTGCGCGCTCCGGGTTCTCATACGCCACCGCCGAGGAGTAGCAGACTTCCAGCCCGTCACCGGCGGGCAGGTTCTCGGGGCGGTGACCCAGCAGCGTGTGGATGCCGGTCGCATCGCGCAGTCGCTCGCTGTATGGCGAGCGAGCGCCATCGGAGCCCGTCACGGCCGCACCGAGGGCGTGCGCGGCGAGAGCGTAGGCGCTCATCCCCGCACCCCCGATCCCGATCATGTGAAGCCTCCTGCCGCGCCACGGCAGGGCCGCCTCTGTGCTCATCGCCGCGCCGCCCTAAGCAGCTCGCGCGCTACCTCCTCGGCGGCCCCGGGGCGGGCGAGCTCCAGCGAGGCGCTGGCCATCGCCTGCAGTCGCGGCGGGTCGTCCAGCAGCTCGTTTGCGCTCTGCGCGAGCAGCCGCGGCGTGAGCTCCGAGTCAGCGATCACGATCGCCGCGCCAGCGTTCGCCATCCAACGCGCGTTAACGGTCTGGTGGTCGGAGGACGCGTGCGGGTAGGGCACGAGGATCGCCGGCAGGCCGTGCTGGGCTATCTCCATCACAGAGCCACCGGCGCGAGCCACGACGAGGTCGGCGGCGGCCAGCGCCTGCGAGAACTGGTCATGGTCGAGGTACTCCAGCAGCTCGTAACGCTGCGGGCGCGGCTTTCGCTGGAGCTCCGGGTAGTCGCGGCGGCCGCTGACGTGCAAAACACGGAATCGCCCGTCGGCGAACGCCTCGAGCGCCGCCTGGTTGATCGAGCGCGCCCCGAGCGAGCCGCCGAAAACGAGTACGCAGCGTTCCCCATCGGCGATGCCGAGACGCGCGCGCGCGCTCTTGCGCTCGTGACGCAGCGCGGGCGCCGGGCGGCCAGTAAGCAAATAGCGCGGGCCCGTGCGTCCCTCGATCTCGAAAGCCAGGCACACGCGTCGCGCTCGCGCCGCCAGCAGCCGGTTTGTCAGCCCGAGATGGCTGTCGGCCTCGGTCAGCACTAGCGGGATGCTGCGCGTCACAGCGGCCAGGCCAACCGGCCCGGCGACGTAGCCTCCGGCTCCCATGACCGCGTCCGCTCGCAGCTCGCCGAGCAATCTGCGGGCGCGCAAGAACGCTGTCACGGCGCGCGCGACAGCACGCAGCGCGCGTAGCGGGCTGGACCGGCTGAGGCCTTCCACATCGATGCGGTGCAGCTGGTAGCCCGCGGCCGGCACGAGCTCGACCTCGGCGCGATCCCCGCCGATGAACACGACCTCGGCGCCCTCAGCGCGTAGCGCGTCGGCGACCGCCAACGCCGGAATGACGTGCCCTGCGGTCCCGCCCGCCGCGATGACGATCTTCGTTGGCGCTTTGCGCATCGCTCAATCGTGCCTGTTTGCGTGGCTGGATGTCGGCCACACCGCCGCTGGCGCTCGAGCTTCGCCGCCCCGCGCCCTGGGAGCGCTCCCCCGCGGGGGCGATCACCCGGAGGTGGACGCTCGCCCCGCTGGCGACGTTGAGCAGCAGGCCCATCGAGGCGAGCATCACGAGCAGGCTGCTGGAGCCGTAGGAGATGAACGGCAGGGGCACCCCGGTGAGGGGTGCCAGGCCGAGCACGGCGAAGATGTTGAGCAGCGCCTGGGAGAGGATCAGCGAGGTGATGCCGACTGCGACCAGCGCCGCATACAGGCTCTTTGCCGCCTTGGCGGCACGCAGTCCGGCGTAGGCGATCAGCCCGTAGAGGCTCAGCAGCCCCCACACGCCGACCGCGCCGAACTCTTCGCCGATCACCGCCAGGATGAAGTCGGTTTGCGCCGCGGGCAGGTAGAAGATCTTCTGCACTGACTGTCCGGGACCCACGCCGAACAGCCCGCCGGAGCCGATCGCGATCTGGCCCTGGACCGCCTGAAAGCCGCTTCCGCCCGCGTGCGACCAGGGGTTGATGAACGAAGTCAGGCGCGCTCGCGAGTAGGGCTGCACCAGTGCGTAGAACGTCACGAGCGCCAGCGCTGTCCCGGCGAGCACAGCGAAGCTTCGCAGCGGCATGCCGGCGGCGATCAGCAGCGCGCTGATGGTCAGGGCGATCACCATCGCCGTCCCCAGATCAGGCTGTGAGGCGACCAGCAGGCTGCCGACGGCGACCACGATCAACAACGGTTTGGCTAGCTCGCGGAGGCTCAGGACGCGCTGTGGGCGGCGGGCTAGCAGTTCGGCCGCGTAGAGCACGAACGCGATCTTCATCAGCTCAGATGGCTGGAACTGGAACATGCTCGGGCCGATCCAGCGCCGCGCGCCGTTGACGCGCACCCCTAGGTGGGGAATGTGCACGGCGATCACGAGCACGAACGCGATCGCCAGCAGGGGTCCGGTCAGGCGGCGGGCGGCTTGCAGCCCGTTGCGGGCCAGGTAGTTCATCAGGGCGAGCCCGATGGCGCCGTAGATCACGAACTTGATCAAGTCGCCGCTGCCGGTCCGGCTGCCCTCGAGCAGCGAGCGGGGCGAGGAGGCGCTGTAGACCATCACCGCTCCGAACGCCAGCAGGCAGAGCGTGGCTGTCAGCAGGATCCTGTGCTCCAGGGGCTGCTGGCGGCGGCGGGCGCCGCCGGCGGCGCTCCGCCGTCCGCGGATCCGCTGAGGGTCGACACGCCGTGAGGCTGATGGCATCCCCGCTTGCTTCGACGCCGCCGCGCGAAAGCCTTCTCGCGGCGTGCGATCGGCGGGCGGCTGGTGTGCTAGAGCCCTCTGCTCTGCCGGTAGATCGTGAAGCCGATCGCGCAACAGAGCGCGGCGATGATCCAGAACCGCAGGATGATCTTTGTCTCCGACCACCCCTTCAGCTCGAAGTGGTGGTGGATTGGGGCCATCAGGAAGACTCGCTTGCGTGCCAGTTGAAAGGACACGACCTGGATCGCGACAGACAGGGCCTCGATCACGAATATCCCGCCGAGCAGGATCAGCAAGATCTCGGTCTTGGTCATCACGGCCAGCCCAGCGATCGCCCCGCCGAGTCCGAGCGAGCCGGTGTCCCCCATGAATATCGTCGCTGGGAACGCGTTGAACCACAGAAAGCCGATGCAGGCACCGACCAGGCAGCCCGCCAGCATCGCGAGGTCGAAGTCGCCCGCCAAAAACGTGATGCCGATGTAGGCGAGCAGCACGATCGCGGCGCAGCCTGCGGCCAGGCCGTCCAGGCCGTCGGTGAGGTTGACCGCGCTCGTGGTGCCCGCGACCACGAAATAGATCAACAGCAGGTAGAACGGTCCCAGGTCGACGTGGTAGTCAACGAAGCGCAGCCACAGCGTGGGCGGCAGATGCGCCTCATGGCGAGCGATGAACCACAGGCCGAGGGCGATCGCGACGGTGACGACGAGCTTGGTGCGGGCTCGCAGGCCGAGCGATCTGCGCTTGACCAGCTTGGTGTAGTCGTCGGCGAAGCCGAGCAGCGCGCACGCGATTGCGGTGGCGAAGACACCGATCGAGCGCCATTCGAAATTGCTGATGATCAGGAAGGCGGCGGAAACGGCGAGAAAGATGATCACGCCGCCCATCGTCGGGGTCCCGGCCTTGACGTGATGGCCCTCCGGTCCATCCTCGCGAATGTGTTGGCCGAACTCGCGGTTGCGCAGAAACTCGATGAACTTCGGGCTCAGGAAGATGCATATCAGTAGGGCCGCCGTACCCCCGAACAGAATGCGGCCCATCAGCTGGCCTCGGCCACATGCTCATCCGTGCCGACCGGGCTCGACGGTTCGTCTGTCAAGGACGCTTCCAGTATCGTCGCGATGCGCTCCATGCCGACGCCGCGCGACCCCTTTACGAGTACGGTGTCGCCCGCTCTCAGCAGCCCAATGAGCAGCCGCGCAGCGGCTGGCGCGTCGCTCGCGCTGTGCGCCTCGCCGGCGAACCCCTCGCGCATCGCCGTGGCCAGCGGGCCGACGGTCACCAGCAGCTCGACGCCTTGCGCGGCCGCGTACTCGCCGACCTGGCGGTGATAGGCGAGCTCTTGCGAGCCGAGCTCCAGCATGTCCCCGAGCACGGCGACCCGCCGTCCGTCCGCGCTTTGCGCGAGATCGTCGAGGGCGGCTCGCATCGACACGGGGTTTGCGTTGTAACAGTCGTTGATCAGGGTTATGCCTTTCGCAAGGTTCAGGCGCTCACCGCGTAGACCCGAGAAGCTGACCTGCAGGCGCCCGGCGGGCGCTACCCCGAGAGCGCGCGCGACGGCGACTGCGGCGAGCAGATTATGCAGGTTGTGCGGCTGGGAGAACGATGGCCTGAGCCGTGTCAGCTCGCCCACGTGGTAGATCACCACCTCGCCGTCGGCGCTTTGTTCGACGAGCTTCGTGTCTGCATCCGCGCCGAACGTGACCGTCTTCAAGTCGGCGCGCAGGTGCCCCTCGAGCAGGGGCTCGCCGCCCGGGATCACGACGGTCGATCCCGCGGGCAGCGCGGCGATCAGCTCGGCCTTCGCCGCAGCGATCGCCGGTAGCGAACCGAGCAGCTCGAGGTGCACCGGGCCGATATTCGTGATCACGCCGATATCGGGCCTGGCGATCTGCGACAACTGCGCGATCTGGCCACTGCCTCGCATCGCCAGCTCGAGCACGAGCACCTCGCTCGTCGCGGGCGCCGCCAGCAGCGCCAGCGGCAGGCCGATCTCGGTGTTGAAGTTCTGCGGGCTCGCGAACGACCTCAGGTGACCCGCGAGCAGGGCGGCGAGGATGTCCTTCGTCGATGTCTTGCCGGTCGAGCCGGTGATCGCGATCACCTTTGCTTTCAGCTCGCCGCGCCAGGCGCGCGCGAGATTCTGCAGCGCGGCGAGCGGGTCCTCGTGGGCGAGCACGACCCCTTCACTGGCGTCGAGCCGCTGCGCGTGCTCGGGTCTCACGAGCACGCCCCAGGCGCCGGCGCGCAGCGCCTGCGCGGCGAATACGCCCCCGTCGGCGCTCTGCCCACCCAGGCCGATGAACAGCTCGCCCGGCTTCAGCGCGCGCGAGTCGATCACCGCGCGCGTCGGGCTGCCACGATCGGACCGTGCCTCTTGCCCGAGCAGGCTGGCGCCGCTGACTGCGGCGATCTTAGAGGCGTCCCAGCCGATCACGCGATGGCCTCGGGCCGCGACTGGCTGTGTGAGCGGAGGGCCTCCCGCGCGACGCTCGCATCGTCGAAGGGGACGACCCTTCCACCGGGCAGCTCCTGGCCCTGCTCGTGACCCTTGCCTGCGACCACGAGCACATCGCCTGTGGTCGCGCACGCCACGGCCCGGCGGATGGCCTCGCGGCGGTCTGCTATCCGCTGCACCTTGGGGCTGTTGGTGCCGTGCGCGAGATCCCCAGGCGACATCCCGCGCATGATCTCATCGATGATCTCCTCAGGGTCCTCCGAGCGTGGGTTGTCGGAGGTGACGATCACGGTGTCGGCCAGCCGTGCCGCGATCTGCCCCATCAGCGGGCGCTTGCCGCGGTCACGGTCGCCGCCGGCACCGAACACGCACAGCACGCGCGCGCCCGCGGCGGATGCGGCGGCCAGTTCGCGTGCGGCGCCAAGCACGTTCTCGAGCGAGTCGGGAGTGTGGGCGTAGTCGACGAGGACCGCGAAATCCTGGCCCTCGGCGACCGGCTCGAAGCGCCCGGGGACCCGCACCCCCATTTCCAGGGCGGGTACGAGCAGCTCGAGCGGGTGGCCGAGCGCGTGCACGGCGGCGAGTGCCCCCAGCGCGTTGGCGACGTTGAACCTGCCCGGTAGGGGCAGCGACACCCGCCGGCTGCCCTCGGGCGTTTGCAGCGTGAACGTGCAGCCGGCGAAGTCGCAGCGCACGTCGTGGGCGCTGTAATCGGCCTGCGCTTCTAGCGCGAATGTGCGTGCGCCCTTCACTTCGGCAGCAAGGCGCCGCCCGTACGGGTCGCCAATGTTCACCACGCTCGCCGCCGGCGGCCCGCCGCTTGCGGGCAAGAACAGCAGGCGCTTGGCGCCGTAGTAGTCCTCCATCGTCTCGTGGAAGTCGAGATGGTCCTGGGTGAGGTTCGTGAAGACCGCGGCGGCGAACGCGACCTCTTGCGTGCGGCCGAGCTCGAGCGCGTGCGAGGACACCTCTATCGCGCAGGCCCGGTCGCCGCCGTCGAGCATCGCGCGCAAGTCGGCCTGGAGGTCGATCGCCTCCGGTGTCGTTCGTTTGACGGGCCGCTCGTGCCCGCCGATCACGGACTTGACAGTCCCCAGCAGCCCGCACTGCTGTCCCCCGGCTTCGAGCAGGGCTCGCGCCATATATGTGGTGGTGGTCTTGCCGTTGGTGCCGGTCACGCCCACGAGCCGCAGCTCACGGGAGGGATGGCCGTAGAAGCGAGCGGCGAGCGGCGCCATCGCCGCCCGTGCGCTGTCGACGAGCACTTCCGCCACCGGGAGATCGAGCTGGCGCTCGACCACGAGCGCGACCGCCCCGTTCTGTACGGCCTGCGCGGCGAACTCGTGACCGTCGCGGTGAAAGCCGCCCACGCAGAAGAACAGCTCACCGGGTTTCACGGTGCGACTGTCGTAGGACAGGCCGGTGAGCGACACCTCGCCGGCTGCCTGCGCTTTCGCGATTGGCGTTGCTGCGGGCGAGTCGCCGATCAACTCGTCGAGTCTCATGCGCCCACGCTCGGCAATGGCACAGCGAGCAGTCTAGTTTCCTTGCCGGCGAAAGCCACCGCTAGTGCGGCGAGATGCCGAGGTACGGCAGCGCGAACGACATGATTTCCCCGAAGGCGGGCGCGGCGACTGCCCCGCCGTAGATCGATCCCGTTTTCGGTTCGTCGACGATCACGGCACACAACAGCTGCGGGTCGGCGGCTGGCGCAAAACCCACGAACGAGGCCACATAGGCCGTTTCCGAGTACTGCCCTGTCGCCGGGTCGATCTTGCTGGCGGTCCCGGTCTTGCCCGCTAGTTGGTAGCCCGGCACCGACACCTGGCTGGCCGTCCCGCCGGGAGCGAGCACTCCCTTGAGCATCTGGCGGACCTCGGCGGCGGTGGCGCTCGAAACGACGCGGCGGCCCGCCGGCTCTGCCACCGAGCGGCCGCCGACCGCCTTGACGATGTGCGGGGGGCGCAGGATGCCGCCGTTGGCTATCGCCGAGTACGCGGTCGCGATCTGAATCGGCGTCACGAGCTCACCCTGGCCAATCGGCAGGTTGCCCATCGACGAGCCGGAGTACTTGTCCAGGGCAAGCGCCTGGCCCTGTTCCTCGCCGGGGAGATCGACTCTGGTCGGGGACCCGAAGCCGAAGCGATGAACCCACTGGTTGAAGCGGTCGGCGCCCTCCAGACCGCCGATCTTGATCGCCCCGACATTGCTCGACTGGGCGAGGATCTGGCTGGTCGTCAGGCTCTCTTCGGGGTGGGGCGCGTCGTCGTGGATCGTTCGATCCGCCACCTGTATCTGGTCGGGGATGCTGAAGCTCGTTTCGGGGGTGACGAGCCCTTCCTGCAGGGCGCCCGAGATCGCCACGACCTTGAACGTGGAGCCGGGTTCGTAGTCGAAGCTGACCGCCCGGTTCTGCAGCGTTTCGTTGGTCACGCTCGCGGTGATCGAGTCATTTAGCCGCGGCCAGCTCGCCATCGCGTAGATCGCGCCGCTGCGCGGGTCCATCACGATCGCCGTCGCGTCCCTAGGCGAGAAGACGTGGCCGACCGCGCTGAGCACGTCTTCGGTGTGCTGCTGGATGTTCGAGTCGATCGTCAGCTTCAGCGAGGAGCCCGGGACCTCAGGGTGCACCGTCGAGATCGAGATCGGGTGCCCGAGGGCGTCGCTGACGACCCTCCGCTGACCGGGGTGTCCTCTGAGGGTCGCGTCCTGTGAGTACTCCAGTCCCGCGAGACCCTTGCCTTCCGTGCCGACGAGTCCGAGCACCTGCGCCGCCAGCGAGCCGCGAGGGTAGACGCGGCGCATCACGACCGACGCGTCGATGCCGGGGATCTTCAGCGCCAGGATGCGGTGGGCGCGCGCAGGGTTAAGGGCATGCGCGAGATACACGAACCCGCTGTGCTGGGTGAGTTCGGCCAAGACTTCATCGCGCGGCTTTTCGAGAAGCGGCGCGAGCTTTTCGGCGACGGCGAGAGGGTCTTTCAGCAGAAACGGGTCGGCTGAAATATCGTCGGCGGGCTCCGAGACGGCCAGGTCGACACCGTTTCGGTCGGTGATCGTCCCGCGTTCGGCGGGCAGTGTCTCGGTGCTCAACTGCTGCGCCTGGGCGGCCTTGCGCAGGGTTGCGCTGCGCACCGCGGCGAAGTAGAGGGTACGCCCCGCGGCAGCTACCAGCAGCAGGAAGAAGACCGCGAACAACACCCCCATGCGTCGCTGGCGGAGCGCCATGCTCTACACCTATGGGCCGGCCTGCGTGCCACCCTGAGACCCAACGGTGGGGGCCTGCGCGGGGGAGTAGCCGCCGCCTTCGCTGGTCGTCGTTGAGCTAGTCGGCGAGACCGGCTGGGTGCTTGTCTGGCCCTGGGCGCCTGCTTCGGTTGCCGGCCCGGACTGTTCACCTGTGCTTTCGCCGCTCGTCGCGGGGGATTGGCTTGGGGCCTGCGGGACGCTGGCGGTCTGGCTGCCTTCGCTTTCGCCCGCCGGGCTCGAGGTTTGCACTGATGCGCCTTCGCCCGACTGGCTTGGTGTCTGGCTCGCGGGGGGCGCTGTGCTGCTGCTCAGGATCCGGGCCGCGCGAGCGAGATCACCGGAGCCCGCTGGCAGGAACTGGATCGCGCCGACGGGCGCCATCGCCATCCCCCTAGCGGCGGCCTGCGGCTCGACGTTTTCGCCCGCTGTAGCGGTCGAGTTGGCGATGCTCAGCGCGGGGTTTTCGCGTTGCAGCTGGGTGACCCGTTCAAGCGCCTGGCCGGTGGCTCTGTTGAAAGAGAGGATCGCGAGCTGCATCGCCACTATTCCGATCAGCGCGAAGGTGAGGACGCCGATCCAGAGGCGCCCGCGGATGAGACGGTCGAGCAGCCGGTGATCCGCGACCCGGGTCAGCCGCCCGAGCAGCGATTCGCCGGCGCGCGGCTGGGGACGCGTCTTGACGCTCGCGCGCCGTGGCTGGGTGCGTACGCGTGGCCGCGAGATGCCGGGAGCCGCGACAGCCCCGCGGGCGAGGGCTTGTGCGCCTCGGGGTCCACCGGAGACGCGGCGGGGTCTGGTAGCGGGGATCGGGGCGGCGCTCGCAGCGGGTGGGGTCACGGTCTCGCCTCCTCTTCTGTCAGCTTGCGCGCCGCGCGCATGCGGGCCGACGCCGCGCGCGGGTTGCGCGTGACCTCGCTCGCCGACGGCGTGATTGCACGGTTCTTCACCAGCTGGGCTTCGGGCTCTCGACCGCAGGCGCAGATCGGGAAATCGGGGGGGCAGATGCAGCCGCGCGCGCGCGCGGCGAGAAAGCGCTTGACGCGGCGGTCCTCCAGCGAGTGGAAGGAAATGGCCGCGAGCACCCCCCCGGCTCGCAGCAGGGAAAATGCTAGCGGCAGGCTGCGATCGAGCTGGCCCAGCTCGTCGTTTACGGCGATTCGCAACGCCTGAAAGACGCGCTTTGCGGGGTGCGAGCCGGCGAAGCGCGCTGGCACCGGGATCGCGGAGTTGATCAGGTCCACGAGCTGACTGGTCGACTCGATCGGGTGCTGCGCGCGGCTGTTGACGATCGCGCGCGCGATCGCCGCAGCGTGCTTCTCCTCACCGAAGTCACGTAGCAGCCGGGTCAGCGCACGCTGGTCGTAGTTTGCGAGTATCGCGCGGGCGTCCAGCTTTTGCCCGGGGTCCATGCGCATGTCGAGCGGCGCCTGGAAGGAGTAGGAGAAGCCGCGCTCGCGGGTATCGACCTGCATCGAAGACATGCCGAGGTCGAAATAGACGGCGTCTGCGCGCGCGCCCTCCTCTGTCAGCAGCTCGAGCGCCTCGGCATAGCTGGCGCGGATGAAGCGGACCGAGCAGGCGACCTGGCTCGAGAGCTCCGCGAAGCGCTCCTCCGCCAGTGGGTCGCGGTCGATGGCGATCAGCGTCCCCCGCGACCCCAGGCGTTGCGCCACCAGTTGGGCGTGCCCGCCCCCCCCGAACGTGCAGTCGATCGCGACCTGGCCGGGACGCAGGTCGAGCAGCTCGACCAGCTCGGTGGCGAGCACCGGCACATGCCCGATGGCGCCTTCGGAGCGGCCCTCGACGGGGCGTCTGCCGCGCACGATCGGGGTGCGTCCGCCCGCCGCTCCCGACCCACCCGGCCGTTGGCGGGCGCATTGCCCCTTGGTGCTTTGGCGGCTATCGAGTAGAAACGTCGACATTGGCTGTTATCTCAGCGACGCCACCCAGAAGCGTCGGTCTGTGCTCGCTCCAGCGGTCCTTGTCCCACAGCTCGAGGCGATCGCCGACGCCGACGACGACGACATCTTTTTTCAGCCCGGCGTGCTCGCCGAGGACGACCGGCACCATGATTCGTCCCGCCGCGTCAAGCTCGGTGTCCCGTGAGCTGCCGTAGAAGAAACGCTCGAGTTCGGTGAGCCGCGGGGACAGCGGCGGCAGCTCGGCAAGGGCGCGTTCGGTATAGCGCTCATAGTCGCCCGGACGCCAGATGCCCACACATGGCTTGAGGTCCACGGGCATCGCCATGACCACTCCTTCCGCCAGCGCTGAGCGATAGCGCGCCGGGACGGTGAGCCGGTTCTTCGCGTCGAGCGTGTGATCGAAGGTGCCGCGGAAGACCAATGTCGTGTGCTCCTGAGCTGTTTCCCGAGCCGGGGTGGAGGGGTGGGAGGAGCCCCTCCACCCCGGCTCGCTGGCACGACGCTATCCCACTTTCTCCCACAATGCAACCCCACTTGCACATTTTTTCCCACCCAACCCCCCCTAGCTTCCCTTTCGTGCCTATAGGCCCCAAAGCACGGGGATCAGCGGTCGGGCGCGCGGCGATCGCCGAGGTCCTTTTGCTGCAAGCACGCGTGCATCCGCGCCCGTTGGATGTGCGCTTGCAACAAGGGTCTCTGGCGGGCACGAGGCAAGCCGCGCCGAGGGGCCGCCGACTTGCGTGGCGATGTCCGTGAGGCATACGATCGCCACTACCCACCACAGCCGGAAGGAAAGAAAGCGTTGCGACTCTCCACCATCATCTCTCGCTCGTGCCGCTCGTTGCTCGCGGTGGCGCTGACGGCCGCGACGCTCACCGGCTGCGGCTCCTCGGGCTCGCCCAAGAGCGGCCCAGACCCCGCCTCGGTCGTGCCCGCCTCCGCCCCGCTGTACGTGAGCGTGGTGGTGCGCCCAACTGGCAGCCTCGAAAAGGACACAGTCAGCGTCGCACGCAAGCTCACTCATCTGCGCGACCCGTTCACAAGCTTGCTGAAGGCCATCCAGAGCGAAAGTAAATCCCACGTCAGCTGGTCGGAAGTGAAGCCCTGGCTCGGCGAACGCCTCGGCCTGTTCATCACCTCACTGGGCGGCTCGGGATCGTCGCTCTCGTCGCTCGCGAAGGGCTCGCCAGCCAACCTCGCCGGCAAGATCGACAGGCAGGAAACGGAAGGCGCGCTCGTGCTCGACGTCAGCGACACCGCCAAGGCGCGCGCTTTCTTGAACGCACAGGCCGGTCATTCCGCTCGCCGCTCGAGCTACAACGGCGTCGACTACCAGATCGATCCCGAAAACGACGCCCTCGCGATCGTGGGCCATTTCGCCGTGATCGGAAGCGTCAGCGGCCTGAAGGCGGTCATCGAGACATCCAGAGGTGGATCCTCGCTGCTGCGCGCAGCCCCATACCGCAAGCTCAGCTCGCTCGGCCGGGCGGGCGCTCTGGCGAACGTCTATCTCAGCCCGGCCGCACTGTTCAGCTCAATCCGCACCCACAGCAAAGAAGACGCCCAGGCGCTGAGGGCCACGCGTCAACTGCTGCGCCACCAGCAGCAGCTGTACGCGTCGCTGATCCCCTCCAGCGACTCGATCGCGATCGACACGCAGAGCATCTCCCCCGAAGGCGACGCGTTGACCGGTGGAGCACTCGCGGCGAAGGTTCTTGCCGGCCTGCCGGAAAACTCGTGGCTGGCGCTCGGGGTCGACGACCTCGGTCAAGCCGCAGCGCAGGAGCTCAAGACGCTGCAAAGCCTCGCCTCCACCGTCGAAGCGGGCGGCGCCTCGCCCATGGCTGGGCTGCTCGGCAGCCTAAGCGCCAAGGGGATCGGCCTGCAGCGGGACTTCCTGGGCTGGATGGGGTCGGCAGGGCTGTTCGTCGCCGGCAACGGGCTGTTTAATCTGCAACTGGCGCTAGTGATCACCTCCAAGAATCAGGCTGCCTCCCGCGCCGCGGTCGGGAAGATCGCCAGGCTCGTACAGAGCTCCGGCGGCAGCGCGAGCCCGGCGTCGCTTCCCGGCACCGATGCAGCGACCGCGATCAAGCTCAAGGGCGTCCCCTTCACGCTGTATGCGGCGGACGGGCAGGGCAAGTTCGTGGTCGGGCTCGGCGCAGCGTCCGTGCGGCAGGCGCTCTCTCCCTCCGGGACGCTCGGAGACTCGGCCGCCTACCGGACGGCGCAGGCAGCGCTCGGCCACGGCATGCAGCCCAGCCTGATCCTGAACTTCTCGACGCTCGTGAGCTTCCTCGACGCCGCGCAGCTACAGAACAACGAATCGCTCGGCAAGATCATGCCGTACCTGCGCTCGCTGAACGCGCTCACCGCCGGCAGCGAACGCTCCGGCGAGGTGGAGCGGGGACGGATCGTTCTCACGCTGCACTGACCGCCAAAGGGGCACCCGAGCGGCGGCGCTCTGTCTCGATTATCACCCGGCAGGGACGCTTGCTCAACAGGTATATCGCGGTCGGCCCTATCTCCTGCTCACCGCTGGGGGCATGCAGGGTCGACCAGTAGATGACGTCGCACTTCACCCGCTTGGCCTCTTCCACGAGGGCGGCGCCCGGGTTGCGTGTGCGGATGAGGCCACAATGGATCTTGATGTTCGCCCGGTGCGCCTGGATGCGGGCGCTCTCAAGCACCGAACGTCCCTGTGCCTCCTCGTCCTCCAGGCCGGACTCCAGCGAAAGCTGACTCGGCACAGGCAGCACGAACATCGCGTACAGCACCCCGTCTTCGCCGACGAGCTTAGCCGCGCTGGCGAGGGCCGCCGCGCTCACGTCGGCGCCGAAGATCGGCACCAGCGCGGTGCGGTAGCCGAGGGCCTGGAAGTCAGGTGGGCGCTCGGCGCGAGGGATGCGGTAGGTGGAGAACGGGTTCAGGCCCTGGCGGCGGCGATAGTAGAGGTAGCCGAGCATGCCGAGCACGATCCAGGGGATACCGATCGTCCGCGCCTCGTCGTGCAGCGCCACGACCGCGCACCACGCCACGAACGTGCCGACCCCTCCCAGTACCGCGGTGAGGGGGATCGGGCGCCCGCGGATGTTGACGTTCCACGGCATCCGATACGGGCGCTCGCGGTCCGGCTGCTTGAAGCGCAGCGCCACGACCGCTACGTGGGCGGTCGTGAATGACAGCATGGCTCCAAACGAGTAGAGGTTGCCGAGCAGGGTCGTTTCCCCGGGAATGATCAGCAGCGCGGCGAGGATCGAGAAGAACACGATCGTGAACCAGGGCGTGCGGTAGCGCACGTGTAGCCGCGAGAACAGGCTCGGCAGCTGGCGGTGCTCGGCCAGTGACCACGACAGCCGGGAGATGCCGATCAGTCCCGCGTTGGTGGCGATGAAGAGGATCGTCGCCGCGAGAACCCCGACGTAGTCGCGGGCGGCCGAGAGCAACGCTCCGTGCAGGCCCAGGCGCGAGATGATGCCGAGCACCGGGTCGTTTTCGTAGGTGGTGCCAAGCGCAGTGGCGTAGCCGGGATGGCTGAACGTGCTACCCAGAGCCGCGTTGAAGCCGACCCCGTGATGCACGACAGGCAGGGCCGACAGCGCCACGACCGAGATACCGGCGTAGACGCCGAGCACCGCGAACAACACGAGGTTCACCGACTTGGGGACATCGTGACCGGGATCCTTGGCCTCCTCGGCCATGTTCGACACGGTCTCGATTCCGGTGTAGGCGACCATCGCGACCGACAGCGCGAAGACGAGGTTGTGCCAGCTCGGCACGGTCCCGAGGTGAACCTGGTTTACCAGCAGCGACGGGTTCAGGACCAGCGCGATACCGACGCCGACCAGCAGGATCTGCGTGCAGAGATCAGCGACCGCCAAAAACAAGTTGAGCTTCGCCGACTCCCCCAGGCCGCGGATGTTCAGCGCGGCCAGCAGCACGATCGTGACCAGCCCGCCGATGACGTCGCCCGGGTTGTGAGTGAGGGCAGGGAAGAACGCGCCCAGGTAGTGCGGAACGAAGAACGCGGAGATCGCGATCGTGATGATGTAGTCGAGGCTGAGCGCCCAGCCCGCGAAGAACGAGACGACATCGTTGAAGGCGTGACGGGCAAACGACGAGGACCCGCCCGCTTCGGGGAACATCGCGGCGCCCTCGGCGTAGGTCTTTGCGGTCAGCACGAACAGGCCGCCGGCGAACATGAAGACCACCGGAGTGAGCCCGAGGGCGTAGCCGGCGACCAGACCCAGCGCGTAGTAGATAGACGAGCCAACGTTGCCGTAGGCGGTCGCGAATAGACCGGGGACACCGACGGAGCGGCGTAGTCCATGCTCGGTGAGGCGTGCCATCAACCAGAGCGTATATGCGAGACCCGTTGGCTGGCGTGGTCCAGCGGCGCGGTCGATTTTTCAGCCACGCTGCAAAAACCCGTGCACCGCGGCTTGCCGAGAAGGAACGACGCATATGATGCCGACGGCTCGCTTCTCCCTCCGACAAGGCCCCCTCGATATGCAAGACACGCGCCGTGGAAACTACGACTCCGGTGACGACTTCGTTCTGGAGTACGGCGAGCTGCGCTTCACCTTCAACGAGTGTGATTTCTCCGAGCGCTGCGAGCAGGCGGCGATCAAGCTCGGCTTCGTCGGCGGACGGCTCGGCGAGGACGAGCTCGAGGATCTCGTCAACCTGGTGGTCAACGGCGAGGTCCAGGACCCGGTCTCCGCTCTTGGCGAGCACGTCAACGACTGTTGGCCAGAGCTGGTGGGTCCCGCCGAGCGCTCGCTGGTGCATTGGCTGCGCCGGCTGGTGTTCCGCGGCGCCTGGCTGGATCAGCGCGTCAACGAGGGTGAGCTCGATCTGCTTTTCGTCGAGGCGACCGGGACCTTCGCCTACGTGCAACCCGACCGCGGCGGCGACGTGATCGAACTCTCGCCCGAGCCGTCGTGGGGCCGGGTCGCCTACCGGCGCTAGCGCCCTCTACTCGCCTACCGCCCGGGCTCGGGCGTCCCTCGCCGGAGTGGCCCCGCCCGCTACTGCTCCGCGGCGGCGGCACGAGCCTGCATGATCGCGCTCGCGCCATCCTCGCCGACCAACAGCTCTGGCTTCAGCGTCGCGCTTGCCGCGAGGTCCAACGCCGGGAAATGACCGCTACGCGTCAACGCTGGGTCCAGGGTGATCATCGTCGTCTCGCCGCCAAAAGGCCGCGAGGCGGTCGCGATCACGGTCAGCGAGCCGTGCTCCGAGAGGTTGCGTGCACTCACAAGCGCCTTGCGTGCGGCGGGCACCGGCAGCCCATCGAGCGTGTCGATCAGCACGACCGCGTCTCCCCCACGAACCGCGACACGCTTGGCTGCCTCGATCGCGCGTTCGACCGCGTTCGCCTGGACTTCGGCCGAGGCGGCGAAAGTGACGGCGGCGCTGGGCGTCAGCTGACCTTCCTGGGCGGCTGTCAGCTCCTCGGGGCGCACCCCTACGAGGACCAGCGACAGCTCGAGACCGTCTGTGTCGGCCAGGGCGCTCGCGATGCGCGCCAGCGTCTCGGTCTTGCCGGCGCCTTGGCCGCCGACGATCAGCGCGCGCGAGCCACGCCCGATCGGGGTGAGCCATTCGATCGCCTTGAGCGTGGGGTCCTCGGGATTCAGGTCAAGCCGCTGCTGCGGGTAAGCGGCCGCGAGATCCTCGTAGCGCGGCCCTTCCGCGACCGAGCTCGCGGACGCGCCGTTGATCGTCTCCACGCGCACAAGCGACGGGTAGCGCTCGGAGCGGCGAGGGCGGCGCACGGGCCCCGCGACGCGATCGCCGGAGGCCAGCTCGCAGCGGCGGACCTGCGCGGCAGAGATGTACACGTCCTCGTCAGAGGGCTCGGGCGGGTTGACTCTCAGGAAGGCGGAGCCGTTGCCTAGTAGCTCCACGACCCCCTCTGCCATCCGCTCCTCCTCCTCGGCGCTTGCCGCCGCGCGCGGCTCGCGCTCAACGCGTGCCCTGCGAGTGGGCCGCGCGGCGGCGACCGCGGGCTCTTTCTCCTCGGCGTCGCTGGGCTCTTGCTCCGCTGATGCCGATGACCCTCGGCGCGAGCGTGTGGAGCGCCGCTTCCGTGAGCCTGTCCCCCCCTCGCCGTTCGCGGGCTGCTTCTCCGCTGCGCTCTCGCCACCGGCGGTCGCAAGGATAGCGTCGATCAGGTCTGCCTTGCGGAGCCTGCGAAACCCGTCGAGGCCGAGCTGGTCGGCGATCGCGTGCAGGTCTGAAAGCGGGCTTGCCTTGAGCTCTGAGCGCTCGAGTACGGTCATGTTCGTTCCCTTTGTCGTTGGGTGGGCGGTCAGCGTCCAGCTGCGTTGAGCAGCAGCCGGCACCCGTGAGTGCACAGGCAGCCTAGCGTCAAGGCCGGTGCGGCGCGCGGCGGCCTTAGCCTGCCGGTGCCACGAGACCCTCGGCGGCTATTTCGTCGGTGAACAGCTCGAGCTCGCGATCTAGCCGCAGCCAGTCCCAGCGAAGCTCCTCGGCGAGCACCTCGCCGACAGCTTGCGCCGCTCCACCGTCGCCCAGCAGCTCGCGCGCGGCGAGCAGCCCGAGGCGGGTGCGCCGCAGCAGCACGTCGCCGATGCCGCGCGCCTGCTCGCGGCGCACCGCGAGGACCGCCTCCGCCAGGAGGTCCGGGAACCCGGCGACGATGGCGCCGGCGAGCCGCCCGTCGGAGCGAGCGAGTCCGAGCACGTCGTGGGCCGCGTACCCGTAGCGGGCGGCAAGCGCCTCATAGGCGGGGTCGGCGACGCCCTCGACGCGCTCGAGCTCCCGTGGGTCGATCGCCTGGCCGAGGGGGATCTGGTGTGTGCGACATGGCGCGTCGCGGGCTTCGCGCTCCACGAGACGGTCGACCGTCATCTTCGCCATGCGCCGGAAGGTCGTGAGCTTTCCGCCGGTGATCGTGATCATCCCGCTCGAGGTCTCATACAGCTCGGCCTTGCGCGAAATGTCGACCGACTTCTTGGGGTCGGAGCTGGTTATCAGCGGACGTACGCCGGCGTAGGCGCCGGTTATCTGCGCGCGCGAGAGTTCGCAGGCGAAGAAATCGTTGACGGCCTCCAGCAGGTAGTCGATGTCCTCTCCCGACGGCGCGACGTGGCGGAGCGGGCCCTCGTAATCGTTGTCGGTCGTTCCGATCAGCGTGCGTCCCAGCCAGGGCAAGGCGAAGATCGTGCGCCCCTGCCCGGCGGGCACGATCGCCCCGCCGATGAGCGCCAGGTCCTCGTGTCGGACGGTGATGTGGCTTCCGCGGCTGGGTCTTATCAGCGGGAGCTCCGCCTCGTCGTGCAGCTCGCGCGGACGCAACTCATCCGCCCACACGCCGGTCGCGTTGACGACGTTGCTGGCGCGTATCTCGAACTCGCGCTCGCTCTCGGCGTCACGGGCGATGATCCCGCGCGCCTTGCCGTCGACCTCGATCAGGCCGGTCGCGTCGAGCCGGTTGGCGCAGATCGCGCCGAAGCGCTCCGCCTCGCCGAGCACGGTCAGCACCAAGCGCGCGTCGTCTGTTTGGCAGTCGTAGAAGAGGTAGCCGCTGGTCGGTTCGCGCTCGGCGAGGGCGGGCAGCAACTCGAGCACTTCCACGCCGCTGATCACGCGGTGGCGCTCCGGGCTCCAAGAGTCGGCCAGCGGCACCTGCTCGTCGGTGCTCTCCACCCTCGCGCGGCGTGCGCGGGGGCGGCGCAGGCGGTCGCGGTCGACGGCCATCACGTCATACAGGTTCAGGCCGACCCCGACCAGGCGGTCCGGTCGCGTACCCTCGAACGCGGGCACCACCAGCGGCAGCGGACGCACCAGGTGGGGTGCGAGCGAGACGAGCAGCTGGCGCTCCAACAGCGCCTCGCGCACGAGGCCTAGGTCGAAGTTCTGCAGGTAGCGCAGGCCGCCGTGCACCAGCTTGCTGGAGCGGCTGGAGGTGCCGCTGGCGAAGTCCTCGCGCTCGACGAGCGCGACGCTGTAGCCGCGCGTCGCTGCATCAAGAGCGACGCCGGCACCGGTGATACCGCCGCCGACGACGAGGACGTCGAACTGCTCGCCGGAGAGCACCTCGATTGCCCGACTGCGCTCGATCACACCCCAAGTCTCCCAGAGCCGGTGGCGGCGGCGCGCGACGGCGCCTGTGCGGCTAGAGCGCCGCGAGCTCGGTGGTGATCTCGCTCACCGCGGACTTGGCGTCACCGAACAGCATCGCCGTCTTGGGGTCGAAATACAGCTCGTTCTCGATGCCAGCGAAGCCGGGGTTCATCGAGCGCTTGATGACGATCACCGAGCGACTGTCCGAGACCTCGAGGATCGGCATGCCGTAGATCGGCGAGGACGGCGTGTTCTTCGCCGCCGGGTTGGTGACGTCGTTGGCGCCGATCACAAGCGAGACGTCGGTTCGCTGAAACTCAGGGTTGGCCTCCTCCATCTCCTTGAGCTGGTCGTAGGGCACATCGGCCTCCGCGAGCAGCACGTTCATGTGGCCGGGCATTCGGCCCGCCACGGGATGGATCGCGTAGCTGACCTCGACGCCCCGGGCCTCGAGCTCCTTCGTCAGCTCGCGCACCGCATGCTGGGCTTGGGCGACGGCCATGCCGTAGCCGGGCACGACCACCACACGGTTGGCGTAGGCGAGCTGGATCGCCGCGTCAGCTGCGCTGGTGGAGCGCACGGTGCCGGCGTGCTCGCCGGCCCCCTCGGCGCCCGCGACCGCGCCGCCACCGCCGAAGCCTCCCGCCACGATCGCCGGGATCGAGCGGTTCATCGCGACCGCCATGAGGTTGGTTAGGATCGACCCGGACGCTCCCACGATCATGCCGGCGACGATCAGCGCAGGATTGTCCAGCGCGATCCCAGTCGCGGCAGCGGAGAGCCCGGTGAAGGCGTTGAGCAGCGAGATGACGACCGGCATGTCGGCTCCGCCGATCGGCAGCACGACCGCGTTGCCCAGGAGCGCGGCGCACACGAGCATGCCGATGAAGATCGCTTCGGAGTGATCGCCGGCGGCGATGTCTACGCCCGCCGCGACCGCGAGCGCGAACAAGAGCAGGTTGACGAACTGCTGAGCGGAGCCGAGCGTGATCGGCCGCCCGGGAATGATTTCCTGCAGCTTGCCGAACGCGATGTTCGAGCCCCAGAACGACACCGAGCCTATGATCGCGGCGAACAGGGAGAAGATCGTGATGTAGGTGGCGGTGTGCGTATAGCCACCGGAGCGCCTGAACTCAGACCACGCGATCAAAAACACCGCACCGCCGCCCACGCCGTTGAACAGCGCCACCATCTGAGGCATCGCGGTCATCTTCACCTGGCGCGCTGCGGGGACACCGACGGCCCCGCCGAGCACGATGCCGAGCGCTATCAACCCCCAGTTGCCCTCGCCGCGATTCAGCAGCGTGGCGAGGACCGCGATGGCCATGCCGACCGCGGCGATGCGGTTGCCCTGCACCGCGGTGGTCGGTCCGGACAGCCCGCGCAATCCCTGGATGAACAGCGCGAACGCGATGATGTAGAGCACATCCAGGAAATTCGGGTCCTGGATGAAGGTGGCCAGCGGCGTGCTCATGAGGGTCCCCCCGCGGCTTTGTCCTCCGCAGGATCGGCCTTGGCGGCGGGCTTCGGCTTTGACTTGAACATCTCGAGCATCCGGTCGGTGACGAGAAAGCCGCCGACGATGTTGATCGTGCCGAAGGCGATCGCGATCACCAAGATGACCTTGTTAAAGACGCCGTTGCCGGCGAACCCGATCACCAGCAGGCCGCCGAGCAGAACGATCCCGTGGATCGCGTTCGTGCCCGACATCAGCGGCGTGTGCAGCGTGTTCGGGACCTTGGAGATGACCACGAAGCCGATGAAGCCGGCGAGCACTAGGATCGCCAGGTTGGTGGTGAGCGTGCTTGCGA
The DNA here is from genome assembly GCA_025451035.1 of Solirubrobacteraceae bacterium. Taxonomy (GTDB): domain Bacteria; phylum Actinomycetota; class Thermoleophilia; order Solirubrobacterales; family Solirubrobacteraceae; genus Palsa-744. Next base: position 17,130 of record JANWLE010000008.1, on the reverse strand, counting down.
GGATCACGTGGGGACCTCCGTCGTGTTGGCGGCCCCGACCGAACGCTTGGCGCCCTCGTGGACTATCTCGCCGCCGCGGACAATGCAGGCGCCTGCGATGACCTCGTCCTCGAAGTCGAGTTTGAGCTGGCCGTTCTCGTCGACGAGCAGCTCGAGCAGCGCCTGTACGTTGCGCGCGAACAGCTGCGAGGAGTGCTCCGGCATCGTGGCGGGCAGGTTCAGGGGCGAGATGATCTTCACGTCGTGACGCACGACGGTCTGGCCAGGCTCGGTCAGCTCGCAGTTGCCACCGGTCTCGCCGGCCAGGTCAACTATCACGGAGCCCGGCTTCATCCCGCGCACGGCCTCCTCGGTGACGAGCTTAGGCGCCGGCCGGCCGGGCACGAGCGCGGTCGTGATGACAACGTCAAAGCCCTTGATCGCGTCCGTCAGCGCCTGCTGCTGACGGGCGCGCTCCTCGTCGGTCAGCTCTCGGGCGTAGCCGCCCTCCCCGGCAGCTTCGACGCCGAGATCGAGCCACTGCGCGCCGAGCGACTGGACCTGCTCGGCGACCTCCGGACGCACGTCGTAGCCGGTGGTGCGGGCGCCGAGGCGCTTGGCGGTCGCGAGCGCCTGCAGACCGGCTACACCGGCGCCGAGCACCAGCACCTTCGCCGGGGGGATCGTTCCCGCGGCGGTCATGAGCATCGGGTAGAAGCGGCCCATGCTCTCGGCGCCGAGCAGCGCGGCCTTGTAGCCGGCGACATTGCTCTGCGACGAGAGCGCGTCCATCGACTGGGCGCGGGAGATGCGGGGGATCGCCTCCATCGCCAGCGCCGTCGCTTTCGCGCCGGCGAGCGCACTCACGGTCGTCGGGCTACTCAAAGGCGCGAGGAAGCCGATCAGCAGCGAGCCTTGGCCGAGCAGCGCGATCTCCTCTGGGCTGGGGGGCGCGATCTTGACGACCACGTCCGAGCGCCACACCTCGGCCGCGTCGGCGCTGAGACGGGCGCCCGCGTCGGCGAAGGCGCTGTCGGGCAACAGCGAGCCCGACCCCGCGCCGTTCTCGACCAGAACCTCTAGGCCCTTGGCCTTCAGCTTGGCGATGACCTCGGGTACGAGCGCGACCCTGTGCTCGCCCGCGGCTGTCTCCTTTGGAACACCGATACGCATCGAGGCCGAGAACGTATCTCATCGTGCTGACGATCGGCTGTCTGCCCGGCCGGGGCGAGCGAGACGGCGCTCGCTGTGTAGTCGTCGGGCGCGCAGCGACTACACAGCGACTACCATCCCGGGGACCCGTCCGGGTCACATACCGACGCAATGACGATCAACCTCACCCGTATCTACACCAAGCTCGGCGACAGCGGGCAGACGCACCTCGGTGACATGAGCCGCGTCTCGAAGCTGCATCCCAGGGTCGAGGCGTACGGCACCGTCGATGAGCTCAACGCGACGATCGGCGTGGTCTTGCTGCAACCCGGCCTGCCCCCCGCTTTCGGCCAGTGGCTCAGCCGCATACAGAACGACCTGCTCGACCTGGGCGCGGACCTGGCGGTGCCCCACGGCGACGACAAGGAGCGTCTGCGGGTCAGCAGCGAGTACACCCAGTGGCTCGAGCGCGCCTGTGACGAGGTGCTCGCGAAGCTAAAGCCGCTGCGCACGTTCGTGATCCCCGGCGGGGACGCGGCGGCCGCGCATCTGCATTTGGCGCGCACGGTCTGCCGGCGGGCCGAGCGCCGCGCGGTAGCGGTCGAGGACTGCAACCCGGAGGTGCTGCGCTACCTCAACCGCCTGTCTGACCTGCTGTTCATTCTCAGCCGGGCGGTGAACGAGACCGCCGAGTCGTTGTGGGAGCCGGGCGCCCACGCCGCCGGTCAGGGTACCGAGCCGACAAAGGGCTAGAAGGCTCAAGCTCACGCGCGCAACGCGAGCGCGAACGTCCACGCGAGCAGCGCGGCGAGCGTCGCTATCCCGACCGCGGCTATCACCAGCGAAAGGTGCGCGACGGCGAAGGCCTCGGAGCGGTGGGTCGCAAACACAGCGCCCACCACGGCGGCGGCGAGCAGCCAGCCGACCACGAGCGCGCCCTTCAAGACGCGCTCGGCCACGTGCAGGGTGCCGCGCGCTTCGCCGACGTGGCCGAGTGCCCCCGCGGGCGCGTTCTGCTCTGCCCGGCACAGGACCGCGACCGCCAGCGAGCACCACAGCGCGGCGAGCAGATACCCACCGAACACGTCGCTCGGCATGTGCCACGCGAGCAGCAGCAGGGAGAAGCCAACAGCGACGGCGAATACTGTCCCCAGCGCCGCCGCGGCCGTGCGCAGCCGCGCCGGGCAGACCAGCACCGCGCAAAGAGCAAGCGACATCGCCGCGGTCGAGTGCCCGCTCGGCCACGAGGCGGCCCTTATCTCGCTCACGCCGTAAACGGCGTGAGAATGGGCTAGCAGCGGCTTGAGCAGATCGGCGCTCAAGGGTGCGAGGGCGAGCACCACTGCGCTCGCGAGGGCGACGCGGCGGCGGCCGCGGGCGAGGGCCGCCGCGATCAGCACTCCCGCCCAGACGGCGTAGACAGGCGGATCGAGCAGGGCCAGCAGGGCGCTCGCGAGCACGTCCACGCGGGGACGGCCAAGCTCGGTGAAGTCGTGCAACGCGATCGCGTCCTTGACGTGGGTGGCGGGGACGAGCTCGGCTATGACCCAGGTTCCCGCCAGCCCGATCACGCACAGCACGGCGGCGCGCAGTGCCCAGGCGGCGCTCACCTCAAAGCGCAACGACGAGACGCGTGTTCGGGGCATCCCCGTAAGAGTAGGCGCCTTCTACAGGCGCATGGCGCACCTACGCTGCGAGCGCCTGTATATCGGCGGCCGGGTCTGCGAGCAGCGCCTGCTGAGAATCGTCGAGGATGCTGGCGTCGCTGATCAGCCGCTTCGCCTGCTCGAGATCCTCGGAGCGACCGACCGACAGGGCGGCGAGCACACGCCCATCCTTCAGGTACCAGTTCGAGAACTCGCGCTGCTCGAGCGACCCGCGCACGATCTCGCGGTCCCATTCGCTGGCGGGCCCGACGTACTCGAGTGATGCCCAGTCGGCGAGATCAGAGAAGAAGTAGGGGACCACGTCGTGGGGGGTGTCACGCCCGAGCATGTTCAGCGCCGCCGTTTTGCCGTGGTTGAAGGCGACGTCCCAGTGCTCGATCCGCAGCGGCCGTCCATCGTGCACGACCGACTCGTACTCACACGCATCGCCGGCCGCGTATACCCCGCTCACCGAGGACTCAAGGCGCGAGTTGCAGCGTATGCCGCCGCGCTCGCCGATCCGCAGCCCGGCGCTCTGCGCCAGGCGCACGTCGGGTGCGACGCCAGCCCCGATCACCACGGCGTCTGCCTGCAGCCGCCGCCCGGCGCGAGTCAGCACCGTGCGCACGCGCCCCTCCCCCTCGAAGCTATCGAGCTCATCCTCGGCGTAGATCTCCACGCCGTTGGCTCGCAGCAGCTCATCGAAGACGCGCCCGGCCCGCTGTCCGAAGCCCCGTTCGAGCGTCACCTGCTCTTGCATCACGATCGAGCAGCGCTTGCCCAGCAGCGTCAGGGAGGCGGCGACCTCGCAGCCGATGTAGGAGCCGCCGATCAGCACGACGTGCTCGGCGTCCTGGACCGCGTCGCGGATCGTATCGGCGTTGCCGAGCGTGCGCAGATAGTGGATCTGCTCCAGCTCGCCGCCTGGCACGTTCAGCCTGCGCACGTTCGCGCCTGTGGCTATCAGCGCCTGCTCGAAGGAGACCTCTTCTTTATTGGAGAGCGTGGCTGTGCGTGCGTCTAGGTCCAGCGAGGTGACGCTGGTGCGCGTGAGCAGACGCACATCGTTCTCCTCATACCAAGAGACCGGACAGACCAGGGTGTCCTCGCGCCCTTCGGCTCCCTGGAGGTAGCCCTTCGAGCAGGGAGGACGGTGATACGGCGGGTCGGGCTCGCGCCCGACGAGCATGATCTCGCCGTCGGCTCCCTCCTCGCGCAGGGTTTGGGCGGCGCTCGCACTGGCGAGCCCACCGCCGATCAGCAGGTACCGCACCCTCCTGGTTGACATGCCCTCACTCTATTACCCAACCGCCGGGGAGCGAACCCGGACTGCACGGCGGTTTCGGCCCGGAGCGGTTTCCCTGAATCGCGGTCGGGCGAGCTTGTCCTCTAGTGGCCCCTGGTTGCCGGGGGGCGCGGCACAGGCCGCGGGCCGTCGTGGTCGTCCGGGTCGTCTTTTTTGAGCTGCGTCCCGCGTGAGGTGCCAGCCTTGCGCAGCGGTCGGGTGTTGGTCCTTTCCACGTGTCCGCGCGCGAACGCCGAGAAGGGCGCCCGTTTGCCCTCGCTGGTCGCTGGTGCGCGCTGCTTGTCGTTGGTGTCGCTCGAACTGCCGTGAGCGCTCACGGCGGCGCTTGCGCTCGCCGCGGTTCGCTTCGGCTCCAGCGGTGGACTCGGCGTGGGAGGCTGCGCGGCGGTCGCGGGGGCTTTGCTCGCCGGGGCCTCGGGCCTGTCGCTCTGGTGCTGGCGGGAGCCCGGCGCGGTGGGCGTGGCGGCGGCGCGCCTGGGTGACCCCCCTGCGACCTGGCTGTCGCCGGCGGCTGGCGGTGGCTCAGCGCTAGCAGGCGTGCGGTGCCGCTCGCCGCGGGCGGGCCGCGACTCGGGCTCGGCGGCGGGCGCATCGGCCTCTTGCTCTTCCGGCCGTCCTTTCGCGGCGGTGTTCGTGACCGGCGCGGCAACCCCGAGCCCGCTGTCAAAGCGCGCCACCGCGGGCTCCTGCGCTGGCGTCGGGCGCGGCGTCTCATCACCGGGCGCCTGGGGGGCGGGCTCCTCTCGCGGCGGCGGCCGCTCCGCGTGGCCGGGTTCTCGCTCAGGCCCGGTGGCCTGCTCGTCTTTCCAGTCGTACCCGCGAGCGGCGGGCGCGCCGAGCGAGGGGCCCCCTCCTTCGTTTGGCGGCACCGGGCCGCGACCACCACCACCGCCGCCGCCGCCGGATTCTCGCCCGCCGCCCGCGCCGGGACCCCGGCTCGGTCCCTGGCGTTCTGCTTGCGGGCGCGGCACGCGCCTGGTGCGGTTGCTTTCGGCTCCCGGGGGCACCAGCTTGTGCCTGGCCCAGCCAGCTAGGTGCACCGCGTCTTGGGCCATCCTCAGTTTGTAGTACCAGCGCATGCTGCGCGTGCCGTGGTCGACCCCGGAGGCCCCGGCGAAGCTCAGCACCTTGTGCCGGTGATGCAGGACGACCCACCACAGTGTCGAGACGAGCAGCCACTGCGCCCACCAGCCGAGCGCAGTGGCCCGCAGCAGCACTTTCGCCATCAGCAGCACCACGCCCAGCAGCAGCGAGTAGATGAGCTTGGCGGTGACGGCGCTCAACAACCGCATCGACCAGCCGCGGAAGGCGGCCCTGCCGCCGTCGCCGAGCGCGGGAGCGAGCACCGCCGCGGGCGCAAGCAGCAAGTAGAAGATCGCCGCGATCGCGGCCTCCAGCAGCCTGAAGGCGAGATACCCGAGCAGCAGCAACATGCCGAGCGCGCCGATCCAGATCAGCACCAGTCCGATGACGCGCTGCTCGGTCCCCTTCTCGGTGCGGAATTCCGCCTGGGCGCCGGTCGGGTCGGCGCAGTCGTCAGCCGATTCCGACTTTTTGCACAAAACGTTGAGCAGCGTGCCGGAGGTTTTCACTGAGTTGCGCTGCTTTTCATTCGCGGGCAGCGCCAGGAACAGTTCACCGTTGCTGTTCGCTTCGCGCAGCAACCTGGCGCTCATACTCAACGCGCGCGCCTTCGAGCTGACGTGAGCCGAGCAGCTTTTGCCGCATTTGCTTTCTTCTTCCTCGGTGGCGGCGATCTTAAGGGCGGCTGAGCGCAATTCTTTGTCGCGTTCGGTGAAGCACCATCGCTCGCTGCCGAACTCCAGGTAGCACCACGGTGCGGTCACGACGGTGCCGAAGACGCTCTGCAGCGCGCCCGCCAGCGTGCGCTTGCCGTTGTTGGGGCTGCCGGTCGTCACAGCGCTGAGCGTGCCGAGGCTCGCCCGGTCGGCCCACCCCGACAGCTCCCCGACGGTGCCCTGCGGGTTGGCTATGACCACCAGGCCGCCGACCATCATCGCGAGCATCATCAGCACCTGCCCGAGCGTGGCGGCGACCCGCCTGCGGATGAGCCCGTGGTAAAGCGCGAGCACTGACCCGACCGCGAGCACGACGACCATCCAGGGCTTGGTGAACGTCAGTTGCGTCTCGTGCAGGCCATGGGCGATTTCGGTCATCGCCCTGCTCCGCAAGATGTCTAGCGAGTAGCACCACTCGAGCATCAACAGCAGGCCGTGCACCAACGCCACCAGCGAGATCCACGCGAACTGAAGGAAGTTCTGGATGGTCGCCGCGATGTCGTTGCCCCAGTTGGATACGCCGGTGTTGATGTTTACGTCGAACGCGTAGTTGCCGGTCGGGTCTGGCGCCGCGACGAAATCCGCCGTTTCGCAGTTTCTGAGCTGGGTCAGCGAGAGCACGCCACGGCTGCGGCACAGGGGGCTGCCGCCGCCGTCGCCTTCCGACCATGAGCCGGTGCTGTACGGCGAGGAGCCGGACGCTTCTTCGCTCGAGGCTTTTGACGACGTTTCGGTGGTTCGGGGCGGTTCCGGCGGTGGCTTCGGCGCCGGGTGCCCGGCCGGGGTGGCTGGCTTGGCGCGCGCCGCTCGGTGAGCTCCCGGGTTGTAATGGGAGATGCGCCGAGCCTGCACCGCGCCCGCCGCGAGCGCGAGCTGCGCCAGCGCGAGGGTCATGGTGAGCGCCAGCGCGCGCGGGAGAGGCCCGTGGACTCGGGCCCTAGGCCGCATTGGCGGCTGGCTGGGGCGTGGTGGAGAACGCCCGCAGCAACGAGGGAACCACTACCTCTACCTGGATCGCCTCCACCCTGCCGCGGTGATCGCGAAACAGGCAGCGCCCGGCCTCGAACTCGAGCAGCCGCTGGCTCATGCGCCTGTCGTCGGGGTCCAATCCGAGCAGGGCGAGGGCGCGCCGGGCTTCGGTCTCCGAGCGCATGCCGAAGATGAACGTGGCGCCCAGGAGGTTCTCGAGCGACTCGCGCTCACCGACCAGCGCGTCGGTGATCAGCTGCGTGGAGATGATCGGTACCGCGAGCTCCGATCGCCCCATCCGCTGCAGCGATGCCAGCAGCGTGCGGCCGATCGGGTCCTTCAACAGGCGCCAGCCCTCGTCGAAGGAGAACAGCTTCAGACGCTCGCGCTCGGCGCCCATGAGATGCATCGCGAACATCGCTATCAGCCGCACGATCTGCTCTCCGACACGCTCGGCCTGGGAGTATTCCGAGCGCGCCATCCCTGGTTCGGGGCTCGGCAGGTCGCGGATCGGCAGGTAGGTCACCTGCTTGTGCCCGACCGGCGGCGGCGCCATCGCCGGGTCGGCGAACCCGAGCTGGGTCAGGCCGGCGTGAGCGTAGACCTCGAGCGTCTTTGAGACCTGCGCGTCAGTCTCGTCGCCTTCGCGCAGCGCGTGCACGACCTCCAGGCACGTCGGCGTTCGCGAGCGCCGGCTGACGACATCCACCGCCTTGACGACCGCCGTCTCCCAGGCGGGCTCGGCGCGACCCGGCAGCAAATCGCGCAGGAACGAGACCGCGGCGTCCTGACGCAAGTGGGCTGGCGCCACGCGCAGCGGGTCGAGCACGCCGCGCAGCGCGGGATCAGGTCGCAGGGTGATGCACTCGGTGTGCGGCGCGACCTCGTCCAGCAGATGGAAGCGGTGGTCGCCCTTGGGGTCGCAGTCGACGATCCTCGCGCCGAGTAGAAACCCCTCGTACTTGAGCTTCTGGTCGAGCGTCGTCTTGCCGGATCCGAGCGCCCCAACGGACAGGATCGCGGTGTTGCGGTTGCTTTCCGATCCCTCCCTGAGGTTGAAGCGCACCGGCTGAGAGGAGCCAGACAGGGTGCGCCCAAGGTAGAAGCCTCGCTGCGAGCCGACGGCGTGCGTCGCGGTCGGCATCATCGCCGCGATTTGCTCGGGCGTCAGCGTGTCGTCGTAGCCTGCGACGCGCGTGCGCTGTGCGGGCAGGTGCTGGCAGAACAACTCGAGCTGGTCGCCGAGCGGGCGGTGCAGGCGGATCTCGCCGTAGACGCGCCTGCACATCTCGATCCGTTCCTCCAGCTGCTGCTCGCTGGTGGCGCCGATCGCTATCGAGAGAGTGGCGCGCAGCAGTGGCGGGCGACTCGAGGACTGCAGGAAGGTCAACAGATCGCGCGCCTCCTGCGTGCGTTCGTAGCCCTGATCGGATATGCCCTGCTCGCCGTCCGACTCGGCCTTGAGTATCTGGTCTGCGTCTTGGATCTTGCGCCGGGCGATGCGCAGCGCCAGCTCGTTCGGCAAGAAGCGGGCGTTGAGCGTCAAGTCGACGCCGAACGGGAGGTTTTCCACGGGCGCGAACATGAGCTCCACCCGCGCTCCGGGAAAGCTCGCACGCTCGGGCAGCGCGCCCAGCACGAGCAGCGACTGCCAGCTCGTGCCGAGCTCCGATTGGATCCGCAGCGCCCTGCCGTGGTGCTCCACGTAGCCGTCCATCCAGCGCATGACATCGCCCTCCAGTGGCGCGAGCACCGCCTCGCCGTTGCGCTCGAAGACGAGCGCGCGGGGCTCGTGCAGGCCGTCGACGTGGGGCTCCCCCAAGCCGCGACAGAAGGCGCGTCTGACCAGCCACTGCAGCTCCACGCCGCGCGCGGGACGCACCGATATGTAGTCCGCCAGGCGAGCGTGGGCCTGGTCGGAGCGGACCCGCGCGCGCTCGAGCTCGGAGGCGGCCAGCAGCCGGCGGTCACGCAGCTGAACGCCGCGCTTGAGCGCGTGCAGCCACTCGCGCGGGTGACGCTCGACCGCCTGGGAGACATAGGACGCGAGGTCGCGGTCGGGGTCGCGCAGGCTGACCAGCAAAAACACGCGGGGCTGCACCCCACCGACCTCGCCGAGGTGGCGTGAGTGTTCGGCGATGTAGCGCTCATACGAGCTTGCGTGCAGGGCGCTGGATTCTCGGCGGAGTTCCTGCGCATAGTGCTCGGGGCGCCAGCGGCGGCTGACCCGCAGGATCTGCAGGTCGGCTTCAGTGCTCTCGAGCGCGCCCATGAGCGCCAGGAAGCGTGAGCGCTTCTCGCTCAGCGCAAGCCCGTCGTAGGAGGAGGTCGACGCGACGAAGGCGGCCCAGCCATCGTCCAGGCCGGGTCCGAAGACGCAGTTGCCGTATACGAAGCTGATAGGCGATTGCATGGGCGTTACTCGTAGGTCCAATGCATGGGCCTGGCTGCGCCCGGGGCGGTCTGGTCTGCGCAGCCGCGGCCGGGAGCGCTTGAGCGTGTTCGGCTCGTGTGGCCGCGCGCGCCGTGCGCGTTCGCTCGACCCGTGCCCCTCAAGCGCAGGCGGGTGGGGGGCGAGCCGTGGACGTGCAGGCACACGCCGCGGCGCAGCTCGATCACCTGTCCTTTGGGCAGCGGCCGCTGCGCGGTCAGTGGCCGCAGCGTCAATCGCGGTGAGCGGCGCGTGACCGTCGCATGCCACAGCGCTCGCTCGTGGGGCACGTTGATCAGCGCAGCGCCGGGCCCGGTGAAGCGCATGGAGCGCAGCCGTGCGTCCGATCCGTCCGGCAGGAACAACAGCTCGGACAGGTACCAGCGGCGGCCGTGTGGTTCGCACGGACGCAAACCGGAGAGGTGCTTGGGGCTTGCGGTGAATCGCGCCAGGGACATCGCCGCGATGTGAAACGGGCGCCCCTCGACGCGGATGATGCCCATCACCGCGGCCAGGCAGGCTGGTATCCCCAGGTCGCGGATGTACCAAGGCAGGATGTGCGTGACCAGGCGCGTGAGCGGCAGCGCGCCAAGCGCGAGCATCGCCACCAGCGCGAGTAGGAAATAGGCCACCCCGCGCACCGGCACACCGCTCGGGTTCAGCCGCAAACGATCGATCCTGTAGATCCTTCGCTCGAGGTCGAACACCTTGCGGTAGGAGCGGATCTCAACTGCCTCGGAGCTGCTCATCGCTCTCCCGCCACCGTCGGCCGGGCCGGCTGGCTATGCCCCCGGGAACAGAGACTTGACGGTTTCTTCGAGCACCTTGACGCCCACGCCCTTGGCGAGGAAGATCGCGATGCCGCCGATCAACACAACGCCGGCGGCCTCCTTGAAGTCGCGGCGGAACGTGAGCACGATCGCCGCTATCGCGAGCGCCAGGCCGATTAGGCTGATGGCTACGTTCTCCCCGGTCTTGCCTGCGCTTTTGGCGGCATTTTCGAGGTCCGTGACGCCGCCCCCTTCGCCTCCGCCGCTCTTGGCTGTCGCGGTGGAGCTCACCTTCCCTCCACCCGACGCGTGCGCGGCGATCGGCGCCACACAGCTACAGGCGAGTAGCAACGCGATCAACGCTCCCGCGGTGATCGATGCCATTCTCAGCGAGAGATTTACCCTCGCGGCTGGGCGAGGCTCTGCGATGTTCATCTTGGCTCCTTTGCTTTAGGTGTCGGGGTTCATTTGGATTGCTGAGATCTCCCACCGGCCCTGCGTGTAGGACACGTCGAGCTGATAGGTGAGGGTGTAGGCGGCTCCGCGCACATCGCTGGCCGTCACGACCGCGAACACCGAGCCGTGGCCTGGCAGCCACTTCAACTGCTGCAGCGACTGGAGCGTCAATTCAAGGCCCGGCAGCGAGACTTCCGCTTCGCTCGTCAGGTCAGCGGCGAGCTCTGAGGCGGAGTCGGCGAGATAGTTGTGCAGAGCGCGCTTGACGACTGTCTGCAGCGCCGGTTCTTCGACGTCGTGGAAACGTTCGAGAACATTGTCGAGCGAGGTGGCTGCGGGCGCGCCGACGAAGGCCGGGAAGCTCGCCAGCGCAAGGCCGCCTTCCGGCTTGCGCAGGACGCTGACCGCGAGGTACAGGAGACCGGCGCTGTCGGTCTGTGCGGCGACCGTGTAGACGCGCTGTCGCCCCTGCCCTTCGCGGCTTTGGACGACCTGCGCCCACTGCACCTGCTGCTCGCCACTGCGCGGCAGCTGGATCGCCGTTTGCGCGCCATCTTCACCCAGGTAGGTCTCGAGTTCCCGCCGGTAGGCTTCCGGCTGGCTGGCATTCCAGCTGAGGTATCTGCGTGCGAACAACGTCGCGAAGCCTTCGGCGGCGCGGTCTGTCGTTTCTGTGTGCGCCAGCTTTGGCGCCGGCGGTTTCGGTGGCGCTATCGCGTAGCGGGCACTGGCGAGCAATCCCCATACCGCAAGCGCATACAGCGTGTAGCGAGGCAGCTCGCGACTCAACCGTATGCGCCACAGCGGCCTCGTTGTAACGGTTACTGACGCCCGCGCGGACATCGCTGCTCAGTGCTCAAAGCCGAACTCCATGCCACCGGAGGAAGGCGACGGCGGGATGTATCTCACCGCTGGCGCGCTGATAGCGGCGGAGGGCGCGACGACGGGCGCGGGGGGAGCCTGGCTCGGCGCCGGGGCGACCGTGCGCGTCGGCGCCGGGGCCCGCCCGAGGTGCTGTCTCGCCGCGGCTGCAGGCCTGTAGACCGAATGCGTCGTGCGGGCTCGTGTGCGCACACGCGGATGCGCCTTGGCGCGCGCCGCCGGCGCAGCGTGGTGGGGCGCTTGTGCTTTCGCGGCCGTGGGGTGAGCGACGCCGGCGGGCGGCGTTGCCACCTGTGGGGTATGCGGCTGGGTTTGAGTTGAGGCTACGGGAGCGTGCGAGCTGGCCCCTGAACGGAGGGCGCTGACAGCGAGCAGCCCGACGATCAAGCCGATGATCACCGCGAGCGCCGCGATGCCGATGGTGCGGCTGCTGGAGCTTCGCTGCGTGGCGATCAAAGGTGAGCGCGGCGGCAGCGAGCCGTAGGGATCCTCTGCCGCCAGTGGCCGGGGCTGCTCCCAGGCTTCGGGGGCCTGCCTGAGCTCATCGCCAGCCGGGGCACGGTGCGGCTGAGCGTGCCCGGGGGCAAATGTCTCGGTCGCCGCGGCCTGCATGAAGGGCTCGGGGATGGCGGTGTATTCGGGTGAGAACACCGAGTCGGGATCGTGTGCGGCCACGGGCTCCGCAGGGGCCGCCATCGGGTCCGAATCGAACGATGGCTGGTCTTCGGCGAAGAGCTCGTCCTCGCCGTAGACGCGATAGACCTCGCGCGGTTCACGTCGTGTGAACATGGCTTTCGGGAGATCGAGCTTTATGCCGCGCAAGCGACCGAGGACTGGGTGGGGATGACCCCAGCCCCCGGGCGCTTGCGCTCTGGGTGGAAACACCGTGCGACTGTCCGTGCGAGCGGCCACCGGCGTCCCTTAGGACGCGCCTATGAGCGGAGAGGTTGATATTCATAGGTGGGTCCTCGAGTTCCCCTCCGACGTGAGCGTGACCATGGGGACACGCTCGTAGCGGGTAAGGACCCTCAGTCGGCTGCGTCCGCGCTGCGCCACCTTGCGGTACTTCTCGGGTGACCAGCCAAAGCGCTCGCAGAACTCTCTGCAGCTCATGTCCAGCGCGACCTGGCACGCGAGCACGAGCCTCTGGTCGTCTGTCAGTTGCTCGGCGGCCTTGCGCACGCGGCGCAGCTCGAGACGCCCGGCGACGCGCTCCTCGGTACCGGCGGTCACGTCCGCGACGTCCACCCCGCCAGTGCTCGGCTCGCCCAGCTGCAGCGCCCCGTCTAGCGCTGCCTCCATCGCACTGCGCCCCGATAGCGCACGGCGGCGGTCGTGTATGCGAGAGAGGAACTTCTGCTCGAGCGCATTGGCGATGTGTGCCTGGCCAGAGAAGCTTCCGCCGCGCCTGGCGCGGGCGATCAACTCGAGCGTCGCCTGGCTGTAGCAGTCCTCGAGATCCTCGCGCCGCAGCCAGTGACGGTAGGCTCGCAGCAGGATCTCGCGCTTGGCTTGCGCGACGGCCGCGACGTCCTCGGCGGGGTCGTGGTGGCCGCGGGCGCGATGGCAGCGTAGCGTCCAGCTCTCGTTGCTGAGTGGTCGGTCTGTGGCAGATTGGGTATGCACACCTCGATGTCGAGAGAAGCGGTAAAGACACCCCCCTCCCAGTCGCGTGATGCGACCTGCGGCACGGTGCGCGTGTCGTTCGCCGCCTAGCCATGGGCCTCAGCGACCACCTCCAGGCGATCGACCGCTACCAGCAACGCCAACGGGCTCTCGCCGTCACGCTCGCAGTGGTCAAGAAGTACGCCGAAGACCAGGGCGGACAGCTGGCCGCGCTGATCGCCTACTACGGGTTCGTCTCGATGTTTCCGCTGCTGCTGGTGTTCGTGACGGTGCTCGGCTTCGTGCTGGAGGGCGACCCGGGCCTGAAGGAGCAGATCGTCAAAGGGACGCTCGGCCAGTTTCCGCTGATCGAGGATCAGCTACGGCTGCACTCACTGTCGGGCAGCGGGGTCGCGCTCGCAGTAGGGCTGGCGCTCACCATGCTCGGCGGGCTGGCGATCACGAACATCGCGCAGGTCGCGTTCAATCGGATCTGGGGCGTCCCCTTCACAGGCCGCCCGGACTTTCTGATGAGTCGAGTGCGTGGTCTGCGCGTGCTCGCGATCCTCGCCCTGCTCACGATCGCTTCGACCGTGATCGGCGGGTCGCTCGGCACTGCGACGCACGGTCCACTCGAGGTGATCGTCGCGACCGCGGTGGCCTTCGCGTTCAACCTCGCCTTGTTTTCCACCATCTTCAAGCTGCTCACCGCGACGAAGCTGCGCTTGAGGCAGCTGTTGCCGGGGGCACTGCTCGCAGCGGCGCTGTGGCAGCTACTGCAGTTCCTCGGCGGCCTCTACATCGGACATGAGCTCAAACACAACGGCCCGCTGTACGGGACTTTCGCGCTGGTGCTCGGTCTGTTGGCGTGGCTGTATCTCGGGGCACAGCTGACGCTGCTGGCAGCGGAGCTAAACGTCGTGCTCGACCGCAAATTCTGGCCGCGTAGTCTCTTTTCAGCGGAGCTGCTGGAGGCCGACAAGCGCGCGTTGCGCGCCAGCGCACTGGCACAGAACCGCTCCAGCGACGAGCACATCGAGGTGCGCTTCGACGATCGTGCCGGCCAGCCATAGCGAGACTCGCTCACCAGCGCAAAACCGCCCGATCGCGACGCGCGGCAAAAGCGCGGCTAGGCGCGAGAAAGGGCGGCTGGCCGCCGGGGTGTACAGGCGCCAGGCCCGCCCCTGCGCCATCGCCCAAACCACTGAGAGCGCGGCCTCAGATGAGGGGCACCAGCCCGCCTCGCGTGGGAGTTGAAACCACCCAAAAACGAGACTATACTAACTACTGTTTCGTAAGCTCATTTGGAGCGTATATCTAATGACTCCCAGCCAATCACAGCCCCAGCCGGTCCCCGAGAACAGCTTCGACGGCAAACGTCTGCTCAGGCTCATCCCGCTCGATGACACGGTCGTGTTCCCTAGCATGGGCATCACCCTCACAGTCGACGTCGCCGAGGACGAGAGCGTTGTGCTGGTCCCGCGCCACGAAAACGAGTTTCTCGAGGTCGGCACCGTCGCCGAGGCCACAGAGGAACTGCGGCTACCAGGCGGTGGACGCGCGGTGGCCCTCTCGGGCCAGCACCGCGCCCTGATCGGGGCCGCCCAGACAGGCTCCGAAGGCGAGCTGAGGGTAGAGGTGCAGGAGAGACCGGACGACGTCCCGGTCGACAAGCGGACGCGCGAGCTCGAGCGCGAATACCGCGCGATCGTCGAGGAGATCCTCGAGCTGCGCGGCGATGACGGACGGATCGCCGCATTCCTGCGCGCGATCGTCGAGCCCGGCCCCCTAGCGGACTCGGCCGGCTACTCCCCCAATCTGACCTATGAGCAGAAGGTGCATCTGCTGCGCACGCTCGACGTCACCGACCGCCTCGAGCTGGCCGTCAAGCTACAGCGGGAGAGCCTCGCGGAGCTGCAGGTGCGCAAGCGCATCCGCGAGGACGTGCAGGAGGGCGCAGAGAAGCAGCAGCGCGAGTACTTCCTACGCAAGCAAATGGAGTCGATCCGTAAGGAGCTGGGCGAGGACGAGGGCTCGATCGTCGAGGAGTACCGCACGAAGATCGAGGCCGCGGAGATGCCCGAGGCCGTGCAGGAGCAAGCGCTGAAGGAGCTCGGCCGCCTGGAGCGGATGGGCGAGCAGACCGGCGAGTCCTCGATGATCCGCACCTATCTCGACTGGCTGATAGCTGTCCCGTGGAGCAAGCGCTCCGAGGAGCATCTCGATCCGGTGGCGGCGCGCGAGGTGCTCGACGCGGACCATGCGGGACTCGAAGACGTCAAGGACCGCGTCACCGAGTATCTGGCGGTGCGCAAGCTGCGCCAGGACAGGGGCATCGAGGCGGACCCGAAGTCGGGAGCGATCCTCACGCTGATCGGACCTCCGGGCACCGGCAAGACCTCGATCGGCGAGTCGATAGCGCGTGCTACCGGTCGCGAGTTCGTGCGCATGTCGCTCGGAGGCGTGCGCGACGAGGCTGAGATCAGAGGCCACAGGCGCACCTACATCGGAGCGCTGCCCGGACGGCTGGTCAGAGCGCTGCGCGACGCAGGCACGATGAATCCGGTGATCCTGCTCGACGAGGTTGACAAGGTCGGCGCCGACTGGCGCGGCGATCCATCGGCCGCGCTGCTCGAGGTACTCGACCCGGCCCAGAACCACTCCTTCCGGGACCACTACCTCGATGTCGAGCTCGACCTCTCTCAGGTGATGTTCCTGGCGACCGCCAACGTGGCGGACACCATCCCCGGGCCGCTGCTCGATCGCATGGAGGTGATTCGCTTCGACGGATACACCAGTGAGGAGAAGCTTGCGATCGCGAAGGGGTATCTATGGCCGCGCCAGCGCGACCGCAACGGGCTGCGCGAGGACGAGGTCGAGATCTCCGACGAGGTGATCAGGACGGTGATCACCGAGTACACGCGCGAGGCCGGCGTGCGCAACCTCGAGCGCGAGCTCGGCACGATCCTGCGCAAGACCGCTACGCGTATTGCCTCGAGCAAGGCGCAGACCCCGGTTGAGATCGACCTCGACGTCGTGCGCGACGCGCTAGGCCGTCAGAAGTTCTTTCAGGAGTCAGCGTCGCGCACGGCGGTTCCAGGCGTGGCGACCGGACTGGCGGTGACCGGGACCGGTGGGGACGTGCTGTTCGTGGAGGCGACCGCCATGCAGGGCAAGGGCGAGCTGCTTCTGACCGGCCAGCTCGGCGACGTGATGAAGGAGTCCGTCCGCATCGCGCTCTCCTATGTGCGCAGCCACGCCGAAGAGCTCGGCATCGATGACAGCGCCTTCGAGAACCACGAGTTCCACGTGCATGTTCCCGCGGGCGCGATCCCCAAGGACGGCCCCAGCGCAGGCGTAACGATGGTCACAGCACTGGCATCGCTGCTTTCAAAGCGCCCGGTCAAGCACACCGTTGGGATGACCGGCGAGGTCACTCTCCAAGGCCGTGTGCTTCCGATCGGCGGCGTCAAGCAGAAGGTGCTCGCCGCCCACGCGGCCGGCCTCAGCGACGTGATCCTGCCCGAGCGCAACCGCGGAGATCTCGACGATATTCCCCAGGAGGTCCGTGAGCAGATGACCTTCCACCCCGTGATGAGCATCGGGGAAGTGCTCGAGCTCGCGCTCGAGCCGGCCCCGAAGGTCGCCCAGGTCTCCTGACGGAGGGCCTTCTCGCATGGCGTCCAGGCCGCAAAGGTGCCAGCCGGTTCCGGTGCACGTACGCCAGGCCGCGGATCTCCTGGAGCGACGCTGGCAACTTTCGATCATCTACGCCGCCCTGGCCGGCGCGCTGCGCTTCAACGAATTCGCCGAGGCGGTCGATGGCATCTCGCCGCGGATGCTTTCAGAGCGCCTACGCGACCTTCAGGACGTCGGCCTGGTCGAGCGCACGGTTCTTCCGACCAGCCCGCCGACCGTCGAGTACAGGCTCACGCCTCGCGGACGGCGCCTGGCCCCGATCATCGAGGCGATGCGCGCCTACGCCGAAGGATAGACCAACCTACTCAGCACTTAGAAGGTCTTTCAAAATGAGTTGAGGCGTCGCCAGCAGAGGATGCTGCAGGCGAGCGTGAGGAATGCGGTGTGCATGTCGGGGTCACGCTCGTAGCGGATTCTGAGTCTGCGGAAGTTGTGG
>JANWLE010000007.1 GCA_025451035.1 Solirubrobacteraceae bacterium | reverse complement strand
TCGTCGACCATGTCGGCCTTGTTGAGGAACACGACGATGTAGGGGACGCCGACCTGGCGAGCGAGCAGAATGTGCTCGCGCGTCTGGGGCATCGGGCCGTCGGCTGCGGAGACCACGAGGATCGCGCCGTCCATCTGCGCGGCGCCCGTGATCATGTTCTTGACGTAGTCGGCGTGCCCGGGACAGTCGACGTGCGCGTAGTGGCGATTCTCGGTCGAGTACTCGACGTGGGAGGTCGCGATCGTGATGCCGCGTTCCTTCTCCTCCGGAGCGTTGTCGATCTCCTCGAAGCTACGGGCTTCGGCGCCTCCCTTCTCAGCCAGCACCGTGGTAATGGCAGCGGTCAGCGTCGTCTTGCCATGGTCGATGTGACCGATGGTGCCGACGTTGACGTGCGGCTTGTCGCGCTCGAACTTCTCCTTTGCCACTTTCTGTTCGCTCCTGTATCGACTTGGATGTTCGCCTTAGCGGGCGAACCCGAGAAATCTATCTAAATAGGGATTTCGTTGACTGCTGCCTGCTTGGCCTTCTCCGCTGAGATCGCTTCAAGCACTCCGACTACGCCGGTACCGGCTCCCCCATTCGCTGCTCGATGATCTTCTCGGAAATGTTCGGCGGTACCTCCTCGTAGCGCTCGAACTGCATCGTGTACGTGGCACGTCCCTGCGTGTTGGAGCGCAGGTCGGTCGCGTAGCCGAACATCTCACTCAGGGGTACGAGCCCGGTCACGGCGAGCGCATTGCCGCGCCGCTCCTGGCCCTCGATGCGCCCGCGCCGGCGCGAGAGGTCGCCGATCACGTCGCCGAGAAAGTCCTCAGGGGTGACGACCTCGACCGCGAAGACGGGCTCTAGCAGCACTGGCTTTGCGCGCTTGGCCGCCTCCTTGCAGGCGAGCGATCCGGCGACCTTGTAGGCGATCTCCGAGGAGTCGACATCGTGGTACTTGCCATCGACGAGGGTCACGCGCACATCAACCATCGGGTAGCCGGCCTTCACGCCGTTCTCGAGCGCCTCCTCGACACCCTTCTCCACGGAGGGGATGTACTCGGTCGGGATCGCCCCGCCCTTGATCTTGTTGACGAAGTCAAAGCCCTCGCCCGGGGCGGGCTCCATGTCGATGAAGACGACGCCGAACTGGCCCGAGCCGCCGGTCTGGCGCACGAAGCGGCCTTCGATCTTCTCGGCCGTGCCGCGGATCGTCTCGCGGTAGGAGACCTGCGGGCGCCCGACGTTCGCCTCGACGCCGAACTCGCGCTTCATGCGGTCGACGAGAACCTCGAGGTGAAGCTCGCCCATACCGGAGATCTCGGTCTGGCCGGTCTCCTCGTTGGTGCGCACCTGGAAGGTCGGGTCCTCCTCGGCGAGACGGCCGAGCGCGGTGGACATCTTCTCCTGGTCGACCTTGGTCTTCGGCTCGACGGCGACCTTGATCACGGGCTCGGGGAAGATGATGTTCTCGAGCTTGATCGGCGCGTCCGGGGCAGCCAGCGTGTCGCCTGTGACGACCTGCTTGATGCCCACCGCGGCGGCGATGTCGCCGGCGTACACCTCGGAGACCTCCTCGCGGTCGTTGGCGTGCATCATCAGGATGCGCCCGATGCGCTCGGTGCGCCCGGTGTTGACGTTGAGCACGCGTGAGCCGGCCTCGAGCTTGCCCGAGTACACACGGAAGTAGGTGAGCTTGCCGACGTAGGGGTCGGCCATGATCTTGAAGGCGAGCGCCGTGAAGGGCTGGGAGTCGTCCGCCGCACGGGTTGCCTCGCGCTCGGCCTCCTCGCCCTTGATCAGTTCGGTGCCGGTGACCGGGGGCACGTCCAGCGGCGAGGGCAGATAGTCGATGACGGCATCGAGCAGTGGCTGCACGCCCTTGTTCTTGAAGGAGGAGCCGCACAGCACGGGCGTGAGCTTGGTGGAGAGCGTCGCCTTGCGGATTGCGGCCTTGAGCGTGGCCTCGGGGACGTCCGCTTCCTCGAGGATCAGCTCCACGAGCTCGTCGTCGTAGTGGGAAACCTCCTCCAGCAGATGCTCGCGTGCGGCGGCGGCCTCGTCAGCAAGCTCGGCGGGGATCTCGATGACTTCCTGTTCCTTGCCGAGCTCGTCCTTGTAGACGATCGCCTTCATCGCGACGAGGTCGACGACGCCCTGGAAGTCCGCCTCGGCGCCGATCGGCAGCTGGATCGGCACGGGGTGCGCGCCGAGCCGGTCGATCATCGTCTTGACGCCCTGATCGAAGTCCGCGCCGATGCGATCCATCTTGTTGATGTACGCGATGCGCGGCACGTGGTACTTGTCGGCCTGGCGCCATACGGTCTCGGACTGCGGCTCAACGCCGGCGACCGAGTCGAACAGCGCGATCGCGCCGTCCAGCACCCGCAGCGAGCGCTCCACCTCGACGGTGAAGTCGACGTGGCCGGGCGTGTCGATGATGTTGATGCGGTTGCCCTTCCACTCGGCGGTGGTGGCGGCGGAGGTGATCGTGATGCCGCGCTCCTGCTCCTGTTCCATCCAGTCCATCGTGGCGGCGCCCTCGTGCACCTCGCCCAGCTTGTAGGTGCGGCCGGTGTAGTAGAGGATGCGCTCGGTCGTCGTCGTCTTGCCGGCGTCGATGTGCGCCATGATCCCGATGTTGCGGGTCTTCTCGAGAGTGAACTTACGTGGCATCGCTTTTGATTGGTCGGGCTTGGCTTGGCTGGATGTGGTTAGGGCAAAAAAATGGGCCCCTCGGGCCCATGCGCTGCTGCTCGGAGGGCTACTGCGTGGCTATCTGATCGAGATCTCCATCTGATTAGATGCCGCGAGCGCGCACGCTCAAAGCGGCGACCGCTGACTATAGCAGAGCTACTGAGATTCACTAGGACGTTTGCGAGGACACTTGCGCGGCGTCCTTACCCGCGCGCCCGGTCGCGCATTCGCCGGAGCCGGGCGCGTCCTCGAATAGCCCGCACAGCCGCTCGAGCACTCCGCTTGCGGCGCGTAGCTGCTCCACCTCCACGCCGTCGAGCACCTCCTGCCAGCGGGCCTGCCACGCCGCCCGCTTGGCCTCGATCTTGCCTCGCCCGAATGCCGTCAGGCACGAGACCACGACACGCTTGTCGGTGTCTGAGCGGCTGCGCTCGACGTGACCCGACTCGGCGAGATGCTCGAGCATCTGCGTGACGGTCGCGGGGGTCAGCTGCGCCGCCGCGGCCAGCTCTCCCGCCGAGAGGGGGCCACGCTCATACAGCTCGACCAAGAGCTCGAACTGGGCGTGGCTGACGTCGCTCGAGCTAAGGTGGGTGTCGCGCCCGCGCATGCGGCTGAGCGTGCGAAAGACGTGGCGGAAGTTGGAGGCGAGCTCGGCCAGTGCCTGTTGGCGCTCCAGCTCGAGCGCCTGGCTGCGGGTGCGCTTGACGGCCCGCTCAGACTCCGAGGGCATCGGCAGTCGCCTCGGCGGGGATCGGCTCGCCTTGAAGGGCTTCGGCGGCAGGACGCTCGGCTCGCAGCAGGAGCAGGCAGGGAAGCAGTGATAGGGCAGCGATCGCCAGCGCCCACCAGTAGGCGGTGTCGAAGCCCGCAGCGCGCGCGCCAGGTGACGCGCCATGCGGAATCGCGCGCTGCAACACGACCGCGAGGATCGCCGTGCCGACGGCGCCGCCAAGGCGCATCAGCACGTTGATCTGCGGGGTGGCGTCCGAGATCTGCTCGGGGCGCATCGCGGCGAAGGCGGCGGTCATCGCGGGCATGAACGACATGCCGATGCTCAGGCCGCGCACGACGAGCACGAGCGATATCGCCACGAACGAGGTGTGCGCCCCCACGAACGCCAGCGGGATCGTGCTCAGGCACAGCACGGAGACGCCGCCGAGCGCGACGCGTCCGCCGCCGAAGCGTTCTGTCAGGCGGCTGGCGATCGGCATCGCGATCAGGGCGCCGATCCCCTGCGGGCCGTTGAGCAGGCCGGTGTTGATCACGTTCTGCCCGCGCACTTCCTGATAGTAGAGGGGGACGAGGATCATCGCGCCGAACAGCGCAGCGCCCAGGCCGAGGTTGGTCAGCGACGCTCCGGCGAAGACTCTGTTCGCGTACAGCCTCACGTCCAGCAGCGGGTGCTCGGCGCGCAAGGCATGCACGACGAACAGGGCGCTCAGCCCGAACCCCGCCACCACCGGCAGCAGCACCGCGGTCGATCCGAGCGCCGAGCCAGAGCCGAGCTGAGACAGCCCGTAGATGACCGCGGTGGCACCGGTTGGCAGCAGCGCCAGGCCGATGAAGTCAAACGGCCCCGCACTGCCCGAATCGGTGTGGGGCAGTATCCGCGAGGCGAACACGAACGCGACCACGCCGATCGGCACGTTCACGAAGAAGATCCACGACCAGTGCAGGTGCTCGAGGATCGCCCCGCCGACGACGGGTCCGAGGATCGGGGCGATCATCGCCGGCATCGAGACCACGGCCATCACCCTGCCCATCCGCTGCGGGCCGGCGACATGGGCCATGATCATCTGCCCGACGGGCATGATCATGCCCCCGCCGACTCCCTGCAGCACGCGGAAGATCACCAGCGCCGTGAGCGAGTTGGACACTCCGCAGGCCGCCGAGCCGGCAGTGAACAGCACCAGCGAGACCATGTAGACCTGCTTGGCGCCAAAGCGCCGGGCCGCCCAGCCGGTGACGGGGATGACCGCGGCGAGCGCGAGCAGATAGCCGGTGACGACCCATTGGATCTGTGCGATCGGGCCGTGCAGGTCGCCGGAGAGGGTGTGCAGCGCGACGTTGACGATCGTCGTGTCGAGGATCGACATGATCATGCCGAGGATCACCACGCCGCAGATGACCCACACGTGCGACTCGATACGCTGGGAGGCGGCCGCGTTTGAAGCTTGCAAAGACATTTGGTACCGAAATGTTAGGTACCAAATGGTTTTTTGTCAAAGGCCCGGCGAGGCGTGAGAGAATCAGCCCCTCCTCCTTTGAAAGGCACACGATGACGGGGCTGCTGTGCGACTACTCAAACCAGGCCCGGGGCTATGACAGCACCCGCGCGGCGAGCCCGTCGCTGCTCGCGCCGTTGCTCCGGGCGCTCACAGGCGCGCCCGGGAAGTGGCTGCTTGACCTCGGAGGCGGCACCGGCAACTATGCGCTGGCCCTGCGCGAGGAGGGTTTTGAGCCGCTGGTGGCCGACCGCTCGCAGGCGATGCTCAGACGGGCGCAAGGCAAGGGCCTTGCGACGCTGCTGGCTGACGCCGAAAGCCTGCCGCTCGGCGACGAGAGCTTTGACGCGGTGATGCTGGTCTCGATGCTCCATCACGTCCGCTGCCCGCCGCACGCACTGGCCGAGGCGGTGCGCGTGCTCGCGCCGGGCGGACCGCTAGCCCTGATGCTGTTCACCTGGGAGGACGTGAAGGAC
>JANWLE010000006.1 GCA_025451035.1 Solirubrobacteraceae bacterium | reverse complement strand
GGGCCGCAGCACGGCACCATCTCTATCTCCGGTGCCGCAACAGACATGGCCGCGGGGTTGCTGTCTCTAAGCGTCGTAAATAGCTCCAATGAAGTCATCGGTGGGCCCGTCGCTGCTCCGGGCACATGCGACTACAGCTTCGTTACGCCGTGCCCCACCAAAGCTGAAGGCTTGTCGATTCCTATCGACACGACCAAGCTTCCGAACGGCCAGAACGAAGTCCGTGTCGAGGCTACGAACGCTGCGCAGGACGAAGGTTTCTCGACCGCCTACATGCTCGAGGTGGAAAATGTCGCCCCGAAAGAAAGCGGCGGTGGCGCATCAGGGGGCGGCGAAACAACCAGTGGTGAAGGCTCGGGATCCAAAGCTAGCTCTGGAGGTGGCGCAGGCGCGGTCCAAGGTGGGACCTCCTCGAGCTCGCCCTTGATCATGCCCGTCGCGACCTCGCCGCTCGAGACGATCGCGATCTACGCAACGAGTCGTCGGTCACGTGACGGCGGTCTGTTGCTCTCGGGACGTGTCTCCGGTGGAGTGACAGGGCTCATCTCGATAAGCGTTGAAGCCCGACGTGGTGCACTGCATCGCTGGAGACGCCACGTCAGTGTCGCGATCGGGCATGGTCGCTTTCAGACGCGTATACGGTTGCCCAGGGGACTGCGCCGGCGTCGCGTTGTCGTGCGTCTCATCTATCCGGGCAACGACCTCTACAAGCGGGCAAGTCGCGTTCTATTCCTCGGCGGCAGCCGGCGCCTGTGACCTTTCTAGCTTCGAGCGACGGCTCGCGGGCTAGCGAGCCGGGCACAGAAGCAGATGGTGGGGGCAGGATTCGAACCTGCGTAGGCAGAGCCATGCGGTTTACAGCCGCACTCCTTTAACCACTCGGACACCCCACCGGGGAGAGTGAAGTTTAGAGCCTGAATCGAGGGGACAGGGTCCAGCCTGCCCTGCCCCCTCGCAGGCCCCCTCCGGCTCTAAGACGCCTCGCGCAACCTCTGGGCGTCGGGCAGCGTCTGCAGCTTCTTCAGCGTCCGGTTCTCGATCTGGCGAACGCGCTCGCGCGTGATGTTGAACGCGCGGCCTACTTCCTCGAGTGTGCGCGAACGTTCGCCGGTCAGCCCGTAACGCAGTTCGATCACCTCACGCTCGCGTGTCGGCAACGACGCAAGCACGCGGTAGATGTTCTCCTTGCGCACCGCTTCCGAGGCGACCTCGAAAGGCGATTCCGCTGTGCTGTCCTCGATGAAGTCCGCAAGCGCAGAGTCGTCCTCCTCGCCCACCGGCTTCTCGAGCGAGATGGGCTGCTGAGCCATGCGCTGGACCTCACGCACCTCGAGCACCGAGCACTGCAGCTCCGTGGCGATCTCGGCGGGCGTCGGGTCGCGACCAAGTTCCTGAGTGAGCGACCGCTCGGCATGGACCACCCGGTTGAGCTTCTCCACCATGTGCACCGGGATGCGGATCGTGCGGCCCTTGTCCGCGATCGCCCGGGTGACCGCCTGGCGGATCCACCACGTGGCGTACGTCGAGAACTTGTAGCCCCGCCTGTAGTCGAACTTCTCCACAGCCCGGATCAGCCCGAGCGAGCCCTCCTGGATCAAGTCAAGGAACGTAAGGCCACGACCCAGGTACCCCTTGGCGATCGATACGACCAGTCGCAGGTTGGCCTCGACCATGTGCTGCTTGGCGCCGATGTCGCCACGCTCGATGCGCTTGGCGAGACACACCTCGTCGTCGGCCGTCAGGAGCGGCACTCGCCCGATCGAACGCAAGTAGAGCCGCAGCGAGTCCATGCTGGGCTCCACCGTCAGGTCCATCTCCGTCTTGCGCGTCATGCCCATACGCCCATGAAGTAGCTGAGTTGCTTCCTCCCCGTCGATGGCTGTCGCGCCCGGCGCAGCGGCGCCCGGATCGTCTACCTGAGCGTCGTCGTCCTCTGCGCTGACGATTTCGATTCCTTGCTCGTCCAGGTAGGAGTGCAGATCCTCGATCTGCTCGCGCGAAATATCGGCCTCCTCCGAAAGCGACGAGATTGCCTCGAGCGTCACGAAGCCACGCTCGCTGCCCTCGGCGACGATTGCAGCTAGCTCGTCGACCTCCGACGGCGTGTGACCCTGCTCCCCATCCAGCAGCACGTCAGCCTCGTTGCTCACATTGAACCCCCAGATCCATGAGCCTCCCCAAAGTCAGTGCGGAGTGATACCAGAATCGTCGGCCGCAGGCGTAGATGTTTGAGGCGATCGACACCAACCCCGCATTTGGGGCCAGATTGTCGGGGTCAGCGGAGCAATGACGCTAGGCTGTCGCCGAGTGATGCAGAGCACGCAGACGATCACTTCGCAGCTGCACGTGCCCGACGTCCAGGCGCGTACCCCGACTGTGCGGGTCGGCCTCTCGCGGGTCGGCGTGACAGGCGTGGAGAAGGTCATCCGCGTTCGCGACGAGCTCTTCTTCGCGCGGCTCGAGTGCTTTGTCGACCTTGGTCCCGAGCAGAAGGGCGCGCACATGTCGCGCTTCGAGGAGGTCGTCAACGAGGCGATCGGCGAGGTGGTCTTGAGCGAGTCTCCGTTTCGGGCTGAGACGCTCGCGAAGCACATCGCGGAGCTCGTGCGCGAGCGCCAGCGGGCGCTGCGTGCCGAGGTGATGATCGAGGCCCGCTACCCCGAGTACAAGCCGGCGCCTGTATCGGGAGTGCGCACCCAGGAGATCTACACCCTGCTTGGCGGCGCGATCGCCTCTGAGCGCGGCACTCGGCGGGTGATCGGCGTCTCAGCGACTGGCATGACGGCGTGCCCTTGCGCTCAGGAGCTCGTCGCCTCCAGGGCGCGTGAGCGCCTTTCCCGCGACGAGTTCTCCGAGGAGCAGATCGATCGGATCTTCACGCACGTTCCAGTGGCGACCCACAACCAGCGTGGGCTTGGCACGCTGCAGATCGGCTGCATCGAGGAGTGCGTTGCCGAGATCGACGCTGCGACCCTGTTGGCGATCGTCGAGGAATCGATGTCCTCGGAGATCTACGAGCTGATGAAGCGCGCAGATGAGGTCGATGTCGTGGAAAAAGCGCATCGCCGTCCGCGTTTCGTCGAGGACTGTGTGCGCGAGATGATCGGCAGCGTGGTCGCTAAGTTCCCCGATCTCGACGGAGCCAGCTTCGTGTCAGCGCGCCAGGAGAACCTCGAGACGATCCACCAGCACAATGTCGTCGCCGAGCGCCACGGGCTTATGTCCGAGTTGCGCGAGGAGATCAGCTCCGGAGAGCTCGCCAAGCACCACACCACGATGCGCGAGTGGCTGCAGGCCGGCGACCCGGCTTGACCTCAGCTGCTCTGCTTTGAGCTGAGCTCTCGCATGCGCCCGAGCTCGGCTTCCTGGATGCGCTTGCGCAAGCCGAAGAAGTAGTCAAGGCCCGAAAGCACGGTCACCACCACGGTCAGGTAGATGAGCAGCCCGACCCAGACGGGCTGGTGGCGGTGGAACGCGATCACGGCGAGGATGGCGGCGATCTGCACGCAGGTCTTGACCTTGCCGAACATGCTCGCTTCGATCACGACTTTGGCCTGCGTCGCGCCGATCCGCAGCGCCGTCACCGCGAACTCGCGTGTGATGATCACCATCGCAACCCAGGCCGCCAGGCGATGGAGCGAGACCAGCGAGATGAGCGCCGCGACGATCAGCAGCTTGTCGGCGACCGGATCCATCAGCTTGCCGAAGGTGGTGATCGAGTGGCGCGCGCGCGCCAGATAGCCGTCGATGAAGTCCGTCAGCGAGGCCAAGGAGAACACGACGGCGGCGAACACGTCGCCGGCGGGAGTGTTCCCCAGCAGCGCGACGATCAGCACCGGCACCAGCATGATGCGAATGACGGTGAGGATGTTCGGGATATTCAGAGGGAACATGGTCGAGCGACGTCGTTGCGTTGTGCCTGTAGGCAAATTATGGCCGCTGGCGCGCCGGACGTCGTGGCTTGGTAGCCATCATGTGCGGGCCTCAATGGATACTCTGAGCCGCCATGCGGCTGGCGAGCTTCACAGCGCCCGACTCAACCATCGTCCGTGCGGGCGTGGTACGTGAGGATCACCTCTACGCGTTGGCTGACCAGACGAGCGTGCTCGACTGCCTGCGGGACCCGGCCA
Organism: Solirubrobacteraceae bacterium; assembly: GCA_025451035.1. GTDB lineage: Bacteria > Actinomycetota > Thermoleophilia > Solirubrobacterales > Solirubrobacteraceae > Palsa-744. The sequence goes on along the minus strand of JANWLE010000006.1, from coordinate 2,843 downwards.
GAGCGACCGGGGAGACGGGACAGCGTTGGGCGCTCGGAGATGTCACCCTGCTTGCGCCCGTGCGAAGGCCGCGTGCGATCTTCGGCATTGGGCTCAACTACGCAGACCACATCGCCGAGACCGGGGGCGAGCGGCCAGAGCGCCCGATCGTCTTCATGAAGCTCCCGACCTCGGCCGCGCCGCCCAACGCGCCGGTGCGCTGCCCCTCCGTGGTCAAACGACTCGACTACGAGGGAGAGCTCGCGGTCGTGATGGGTGCCGATGGGGAGGTCGCCGGCTACGCGGTGGCCGACGACGTGAGCGCCCGCGACCTGCAGCGCCGCGAGCCTCAGTGGACCCGCGCCAAGGGCGCCGACTGCTTCTGCCCTTACGGCCCGTGGATCACGACCGCCGATGAGCTCCCCGACCCGCATGAGCTGAGGCTGCGCACATGGGTGAACGGAGAGCTGCGCCAAGACTCGAGCACCTCCCAACTGATCTTCAGGGTCCCAGAGCTCGTCGCATTCATCTCGGAGACCTGCACGCTTGAGCCGGGAGACCTGATCCTCACCGGCACGCCCAGCGGCGTGGGCATGGGGATGGATCCACCGAGCTTCTTGCAGCCCGGTGACGCCGTTCGCATCGAGATCGAGCGTCTCGGGGCGATCGAGCACACGATCACTGGGTGAGCAGGGGCCTCGGCCAACTCGCCCATGGTCTTTGAGGGGTCGGTCGCCCTCAGCAGCTTTTGCGTTGATCAGCTCCAGGCTCCATCGAGGCGCCGGTGTGTCGCCGCCGCACGGACGCCGCAGATCGATACGGCCAACCGCGGGTGCTACGCCTCGCTCAGCCCGAGCACGCCTGCGACCGCGCGCGCTGCCAGTAGCTCGTCGTTGGGTGCCTGTCCCGCGAGCGCGATCACAGCGCCCTCGAGTGCGCCCAGCAGCGCTAGGGCCACGGCTCTTGCGGGCGGTCCGGGTGGGATCGAACAAGCTTTGCGGCCAAGGTTGATCAGCCGGACGCAGCGCTTGACCCCGGTCTCCCAGATACGCTCGATCTCGCGTCCCACCGGATGGTCCTGGCCGGCGAACTCCATGCGCAGCGCCATCACGACGCGGGCGATGTCGCGCCGGCAGAAGACGGCATGGCCGCGCGCCAGCGCCAACAGCTCGGCGACGGGGTCGGCCTGTTGGGCGGCCGGCTCGCCGACCTCGCGCATCCAGCTCTCGTTGACCCACTCGATCACTGCCAAGGCCAGATCCTCCTTGTCCTTGAACTGGTAGTAGAGAGCGCCCCGCGTATAGCCGGCCTCGCGCGCAACGTCCTCCAGCACGAGGTTTCCGTAGCCGTAGCGGGAGAGGCCGCGCGCGGCGGCTTGGAGCAATGCGCTGCGCGAGCGTGCACGGCGCTCAGCCTGGGTGGGGCGCCTGGGCGCTGAGCGTGGCGGTGTTCGTGCCGTTGCCGTCTCGGGGCTCATCGGTCTAGTGGGGGCTTGTTCGATATCGCTACGTACATACACGTATGTATGATACCGTGCTCGCGAGCAGACGATGTCCACGGCTTCGCCCCAGCACTCCGACCCTCCCTTTCCGCGCCGCGACGTACGTGCAGCCCTCTCGACCGTTCGGTGGCGGCGCGAGGTCCCCAATGCAATCCGCTCCCTCGGTGCGCTTGCGGACGCCGATTACGCCGACATAGTCACCGCGACGACCGACGAGCCGCTGAACGGAACGCCCGAACAGCTGGTCTACGCGGCATTGGACCGCCTGCCGCGTGCCTCCCTCGTCTTCGTTGCATTCGTCCAGCGTGTCTTCCTCGGCTTTCGCCTGAAGCTGCGCCCGTCCCCGGATTACCTGCTCGGGTGGAAGATCTCGGACCGCAGCGACAACTGGATGAGAATCGAGACCACCTCGTGGTTCATGACCGCCCACGTGGTCATGCACTACGACGAAGGGCAAATCTCTTTGGCGGCGTTCATCCGCTACGACCGGCGGCTCGCAACGCTCGTCTGGCCCCCGATATCTCTCATCCATCGTCAAGTAGCGCTCGCCCTGGTGCGCAGCGCGATCCGAGCGCAGTGATCGAGACCAAGCGTCTCCACGGAAGGCTCCCGAATCGCGAGCACACTTCCCTTCCCTGGCGCATCCATGAGATCGCCCACGACTTCCGGATCGAGGATGTCTGGGCGCTGCCGGTGCACGGCACCAGAGAGGACTTCCGGATGCTGGTGCAGGGCTTCGCTGCCGGCGATCCCTCGCAGAGCCCTTCCCGGCTTTCCCGGGCGCTGTGGAACGTTCGCTGGAAGATCGGAGAGCTGCTCGGCTGGGACGAAGCTGGGGCCGGGCCCGGAAGGAGGGTGCCGACGCTGCGCGAGCGCCTACCGGAAGACCTGGTGGCCGCGCCGGGCCCCGACTTCGACACGCTCCCATTCACCCCGCTGTATCTGATCGAGGACGAGTTCGCCGCGGAGATCGCCAACCGCACCATGCATGGAGTCATGCACCTCAGCTGGGTTGCTGTCGGGAGGGGTCGCTACCGCGGCCAGATGGCCGTCTTGGTCAAGCCAAATGGGCTCCTCGGGGCAGGGTATATGGCTCTAATCAGACCCTTCCGGCACCTGATCGTCTATCCATCGATGATGCGACAGATCGAGCGGCGGTGGCGGGCGCGTCCTGGCAACGCGGGCCTCGAGCGTGTGTGAGTGCCTCTTTGAGAGCCCAGAACGGGCTCACAAAGAGGGGGGCCGGCTCGGCCTGCTGGCTCAACCCACGGTCTCGGGAGCTCAGTGACTTGTGAGCACGCGATCGACCAACCCATACTCGAGCGCCTGCTCGGCCGTGAAGAAACGGTCGCGATCCATGTCG
>JANWLE010000005.1 GCA_025451035.1 Solirubrobacteraceae bacterium | reverse complement strand
GCGGGGCCGATCTCCTCTGGGGTGAAGACGCCCAGGCCGCCGCCCTCGATCATCGCCGGGCCGCCCATGCCGATGTTCGCCTCGGGGGTGGCGATGACCACGTCGCAGCAGCCGAGCAGCGCGGCGTTGCCGGCGAAGCAGCGCCCGGAGACGACGCCGACGCGTGGCACCAACCCGCTCAGCGAGGCAAAGCTACGAAACGTCGGCACGACCAGGTGGAACAGCTCGGAGCTCTCCGTGTCGCCGGGGCGCCCGCCGCCTCCCTCGGCGAAGAGCACCACCGGTAGGCGCATCCGCCTGGCCAGCTCGAGCATGCGGTCCGTCTTGCGGTGGTTGCGGATGCCCTGCGTGCCGGCGAGAACCGTGTAGTCGTAGGACATCACCACGCAGCGCGCGTCGCGGCCGGGGAACTCACGGCCGTTGACGCTGCCAATCCCTGCGACCAGCCCGTCGGCGGGCGTCTTGTCGATCAGCTCCTCGCGCGAGCGGCGCGCGCGCTGGGCGGCGAGCGTCAGCCCGCCGTACTCGACGAACGTGTCCGCGTCACAGAGGTCGGCGATGTTCTCGCGCGCCGTGCGCCGGCCGCTCTGGTGGCGGCGGCGCACCGCCTCGGGGCGGCCCTCGTCCGTCACGGCGCGCTGGCGCTCGAGCACCTCCGCGAGATCCCTGCGCGGGGGGCCCTCGCAGCTCGCCTCAGGGCGCTGCTCGGGCGCGCTCTCGCCGCCGCCCGCGCCCTCCAGCGAGAACAGCGGCTGCCCGTCGGTGATCTGCTCGCCGACGCTGACCATGATCCCGTGCACGACGCCAGCGGTTGGGGCCTGCACCTCGTGGTGCATCTTCATCGACTCGACGATCACCACCGGCGCGCCGGCCGCGACGCTCGCGCCGGCCTCGGCGAGCACCTCGGCGACCACGCCGCTTAGCGGGGCAACGACCTGCACAGTGAGCGCAGACTAGTGGCTTGCGCCTACGGCGCGCGGCCCTCGACGAGCATGTGCAGGCCGGCGTGGCGGACGGGGCCCGGCTGAAGCCCCGCCTCGCGCATCAGCTCGTGCACCTCGGCGGGCGAGCGCTCGCGGCCTCCCTCGCACTCCACGAGCATGTGCAGGTCGACCATGGAGGTGATCGGGCTGGGCACGGTGGGCTCTTGGTGCTGGTCGATCACGAGCACCCGCGAGCCGCTTGGCATGCTCGCTCGCAGCCGCCGCAGGATCCCCACGCACGCCGCGTCGCTCCAGTCGTGCAGTATCCACTTCAGGATGTATAGCTCAGCGCGCGCGTCCAGCTCGCCGAAGAGGTTCCCGGGGCGGCGCTCCACCTGCCCGGCCAGTCCGCGCGCGGCGAGGAACGCCTCGGCCTGAGCGAGCACCTCCGGCGCGTCGAGCAGGATGCCGCGCGCTGCGGGACGCCGCGCGAGGATCGCCGCGAGCAGCGTGCCGATGCCGCCGGCGACGTCGCAGATCACGCCGCTATCCGGCCACGGGTAGGCGCGTGCGAGGGCGGGCACGTCGATCGCGGTCATCTCCCGCATCGCCGCGGCGAAGCGCGCCTCCTGCGCCGGATGCTCGGCGAGGTACTCCCAGATCGAGTCGCCGAAGGCGCGCCTGTGCCCGGACGGCTCGGCACCCGCCGCCAGCTGCGCGGTGAGCTGCTCGTATCCGCGGGCGTTCGCGGGAGCCGCGAGATACGAGGCCCACGAGGCGATCGACGCGGAATGCGAGCGCGCCAGCGGCGCGCCGATGCGCGAGAGCCTGGCGCGCTCGCCGCGCAGGCGCACGAGCCGCGCGGCCGCGGCGGCGCGCAGCACACGGAACGTCACCTGCGGCTCGAGCTCGAGCTCGCGGGCGAGCTCGTCCACGCGCTGCCAGCCCTCGCCGAGCGCGTCCGCCAGCCCCGAGTCGACGAGCGCGCCCGCGAGCTTGGCGCGCTGCAGGCCAGCGGTGAGGTCCCACAGCGCGCCCTCGGCGGGGAGCATGCGGTCCACCAGGTCCAGCAGACGCCCGCGCAGACGAAGCGCGGCCTGGATAACCGGGTAGGGGGGAACTATCTCCGGCAGCGGCATGTGCCGCAATCTACAGTCCGGCGTCACACCGGCGCCGGTGCGCCCACCTAGTCGGCGATCACGAACATCAGCTGCTCGACGTAGCACCAGCTCCAGTCCTCACCCGGCTCGAGCGACCTTGCGATCGGGTGAGAGAACTCCTGCGCGTGGCGGCTGGCGTGGCGGTTGGGCGAGGAATCACAGCAGCCGACCTCCCCGCAGGTCTGGCACATGCGCAGGTGCACCCAGCGACCCCCGCTGCGCAGGCACTGCTCGCAGCCCCTCACCGGCTGCGCCGGCGCAAGGACACGAACCTCGTCGAGGTGCATGCAGGTCGCCACGAGACGATCTTATTCCGCCGCCGTCGGGCTATCCGCCAAGCGGCTCTGAGAGCACGAGCGTCCCCCGGCTGCCGCCGTGGGTGCCCACCCGCGCGTCCTCGCGAACGGTCCTCCAGCCGCCGCGCGCGAGCAGCTGCGCCAGCTCGCCCGGCTCAAACAGCGACCTGCGCGGCTCGCCGATCGCCGCCAGCAGCAGCCGCTGCGCCGCGCGGCTGATCCTGCCGATGAGCGGCGCGTGCGGCACGCGCTCGCGGGCGCTCAGCGCCAGCCGGCTCGGCGGCGCCGCGCACGAGGCCATGTCGATGATCAGCTCCTCGGCGTGTTGCGGCGTGAGATACAGCAGCAGGCCCTCGCAGATGAACAGCGTCGGCTGGCCGGCTTCGTGGCCGGCCCGCTCGAGCGCCCTGCAGAGCCCGCCGTTCGTGAGGTCGTGCGCCACATAGACGCTCGGCGGCCCGCTCGCTTTGGCGAAATGCTCGACGCGCCAGCGCTTGTCCTGCTGGGTGGAGGGGTGGTCGACCTCGAAGAAGCGCAGCCCCGGCTCATGAAAGCGCAGCGATCGGCCGTCGTAGCCGGCGCCGACGATCACGATCTGCGAGACGCCTGCGCGGATCGCCGCGAGCGTCACCTCGTCGAAGAAGGTCGTTCGTGCCGCGACCCAGCGGCGCAAGCCGCGGCCAATCGGCCACCGCGCGGGCATGCTCAGACTGGCGTAGAGCCGCTGCTCGGCGTCGGGCTCGCCCGCGGGGGTGCGCGGGCGCTCGAGCTCCGAGCGAGCCAGCGCGACGGCGCGCGCGGTCAGCGAGGGTCCGCTTCTCACCGGCCCATCCTAAGCGCCCGGCCCCGCCGCACGCCGGCCGCAGCAAATATCCGTAGCCCGCCGTGGGCAAGCCGCGGGTTTCCGCTCGCCCAAAGATATTTATCCAAACTAAATTAGGAGTCCCTAACCTATCTCAACGCGATGGCAATACACACCCCCACAATCGGCGAGCAGACAGAACGGCTTGACGCGCTGCCACGCCTCGACTACCGCTCGCGCCATCGCGCGGTGCCGAGCGAGCACCCGGCGCCGGGGTGCTACCTGACCGTCGAGGATGACCTCGAAACGAGACTGCTGCCGCTGGAGCAGCCGCTCATGCACATCGGGCGCGGATTCAGCTGCGAGGTCTGCCTCGAGGACCAGAGCGTCTCGCGCCGGCACGCGATCATCAAGCGCACCAACACGGTCACCGAGATCCTCGACGAACGCAGCTCGAACGGGACCTACGTCAACGGCCAGCGGGTCTCCGCAGCGAGGTTGAAAGACGGCGACGTGATCGTGCTCGGGCACGTCATCCTCGGCTACCTCGAGATTTAGCGCCGCTGAGCCGCTCTTCGACTAGCTCTCGCGCGCGGGGGCGTGCTGCGCCGGCCCGACGTGCTCGCGCAACCAGCGCACGAGCGGCGCTGCCGCCGCCAGCTCCTCGCGGATCCGCCGCCCCGCCGCCGCGGTGTGCAGCCGGCCGGCGAGCTCGTGGCGTCGGGCCACGGTCAGGCGCTTGCGTCGGAGCATCTCAAGGCGCGGGTGCGTAGCGGGGTAGCCGCGGGGAGCGCGCACCAGCTCCGGCTGGTTGAGCTCGAGTCGCGCAGCCTGCGCGGATCGCAGCGCCGCGTCGAGCGCGCGGGCGCTGCGCGGCGGCTCGAGCGCGCCACGCAGGCGCTCGAGCTGGTCGCGCGTGGGGTTGTGCAGGCCGGCCGCGAGGAGCAGCCCGTCGAGCGACAGCTCGACATAGAAGCCACCCGAGCCCTCGTAGCCGAGGGCGAGACCGATGTGCTCCTTCAGCGGCGGCCCGGGACGAAAGCGAGTGTCGTTCCACGGCCGGAACAGGTGCGCTCTCCCGAACTCGGAAAGCTCCTCTCCCAGCGCCCGCGCGGGGGCGACGAGCGCCTCCTCGTAGCGCGCGCGGTTGGCCTTGAACCATTCGCGGTCGTTGTTCGCCTCGAGCTCCCGCAGGAACTCGATCGCCTCGCGCGGGAATCCAGCGAACCGCATGACGGCAAGATCATTGCGTCTTCGCGCAGCTCGCGCCGGGCGAGGTGAAACAGCCACCGGGCGGATCGGCCAGAGCACTTGCGTTTGCCGCGGCTGGTGGGTAGCCTCGGCACAAGCATTCCCGATGTAGGAGGGACAGTCCAATGGCGCATACAGACTGACTCGCCGCTCCTGAGACTCGAGGCGACCTTGCCAGCTTCGTCAGCTTGACCCTCCACGGGTCATCGGGAATTCCCTTCACAAGGGGCGGCGCCCATCGGGTCCCACGGCGAGTCACGGATCCTTTCCGCGCCTGACGCGGACAGCAAACGCCGGTGAAAAGCACCTTCACCGGCGTTTGCACGTCAGGGGCCGCCGCACCCGTCCGCAGGAAAGCCAGCCGCGCCAGGCGCGAAACTTCACCGACAAGCGATGAGGCTCGAGGGTATACAGACAGGCGACATCGTCGAGGTGGACCGCGGCGGCCGGCGCTTTCACGCGCTCGTGACGGCACCCGCGCCCGGTGGGCTGGCGCTCCAGCCGCTGGACCGGCGCGTCACCTACTACAGCGCGCGCAGCCACGAAGTCGTCGGCCACTGGGCCAAGCGGGGGCGCCCGCGCACGACCAGCGCGCCGCTCGAGCCATCCCCCCGCCAGCTGGAGATGGACCTGTAGGGGCTAGCGCGGGACCGGTCCGCCGAGCAGCGCCACGACGGTCCCGAGGACTCCCGCGCCAAGCAGCGTCACCACCACCCCCCGCCGCAGCACGAGCAGCGCCAGCGCGGCGAGCGCGAGCACCGCGTACTGCCAGTCCTCGGTCAGGGCCAGCGTGAGCGGCACCGCGGCGCCGATGATCGCGCCCGCCGCGGCCGGCGCGGCGCCCACGAGGAACGCGTTGACACGCTCGTCGCGCAGCAGCGCCTCAAAGCGCGAGGCGCCGATGAGAATGAAGGAGAACGACGGCGCGAACGCGACCAGCGCGGCGAGCAGCGCGGCGGGGACCCCGCCCGCCGCGTAGCCGACCGCCGCCACCGTCTGGGTCACGGGCCCCGGGGTCACCTGACCCAGCGCAACCGCGTTTAGGAACTGCGCGTGGGTCATCCAGTGGTAGGTCCCGACCGCGTCGGATTGCATCAGCGGCACGATCACAAAACCGCCCCCGAACGCGAGCGCGCCGACCTTCAGCGCGGTCCACACCAGCGCACCGGTGGAGCCGGCCTTCGCCAGCGCGAGGGGCCCGAACCAGGCATGCAGGCGCAAGCCGCCGCGCTCGAGGCGGTGCCGCAGGAGCTCCGCGGCACCGCAGGCGAGCAGCGCCAGCACCAGCCACGGCCCGGCACTCGCGGCGGCAGCGGCGCCGATCAGCCCATACAGCGCGATCCGCGCGCGCCGCTCGGCGGCGGTCCGCCGCCAGATCGGTGCGGCGATCGCGAGACCGGCGCTGAGCGCGACCGCGGCAACCGCGCTGCCGGCGCCGCGGCCCGCCGCGCGCAGCCAGACGGGCGGCGAGCCCGCCAGAAACAGCGCCGACAACGCGATGATCGCCAGGAGGCCCGGCAGGATGAAGGACACGCCGCCGACGAGCGCGCCGCGAGTGGCGCGCAGGCGCCACGCGCAGTAGATCGCGAGCTGCGTCGAGGCTGGGCCAGGCAGCATGTTGACCGCGGCCAGCGCCCGCTCGAACTGGGCTTCGCTCAGCCACCGCTCGCGCGCCACGCACAGCTCGCGCAGCAGCGCGATGTGCACCGGCGGCCCGCCGAAGCCGATCGTGCCGATCCGGCCCCACTCGCGCGCGACGCGCGCGAGCGCGGGCGCCTGCTGGCAGTCCTGGCCGGGTGACGCGGACACGACGCCAGCCTAGGCGAGCGCGCCACTGGGGCGCTTTCACGTTCGCCGCAGAAGAGCGCCCCCCGCGGCCGCTCAGGCGATCGGCTCGGTCGCCCGCAGCGGCACCCCGGCGGCGGCGTACGCGTCGACCGCGTCGAGCGTCTCGGCGCGCAAGAGCTCGCGGGTGAGGCTCTCGAGCTGATCGCGGTGATCCTCGAGCAGCCGCGTCACCTCGCGGTGCGAGCGCTCTACGAGCTTGCGGACCTCCTCGTCGAGGAGCTCCTGGGTGTGCTGGGATGTCTCCGCAATGCCGGGCAGCAGCGGCCCCTGCCCGTCGAGGGACAACACCGCGACCGGGCCGATCGCGTCGCTCATCCCCCAGCGGCCGACCATCTGGCGGGCGATCTGGGTGAGCTGCTGGATGTCGGACTCCGCGCCGGTGGTGAGCGTCTCGTAGATCAACTCCTCGGCGACCCGGCCGCCGAGCGCGACCTCGATCTTGGCGTTGAGCTCCTCCACCGAATAGGACACCCGGTCGGCGTCTGGGGTGGACAGCGTCACGCCGAGCGCGAGCCCGCGCGGGATGATCGACACCTTGCGCACCGGGTCGGCGCCGGGCGTGAGCATCCCCACGAGCGCGTGGCCCGCCTCGTGGTAGGCGGTCCGTTCGCGGTCGGCCTGCGAGAGCAGGATGCCGCGCGGCGAGCCGAGCATGATCTTCTCCAGCGAGTCGGTGAAGTCGGGCATCTGCACTTGCTCGTGGCCGCGGCGGGCGGCGAGCAGCGCCGCCTCGTTGGCGAGGTTCGCGAGGTCCGCGCCGACCATCCCGGGGGTGGCGGCGGCGACGTCGTCGAGGTCGACGCTCTCCTGGAGCGGGATCGAGCGGGTGTGGACTTCCAGGATCTTTCTGCGCCCCGCGCGGTCTGGCGCCTGCACGGCGACGCGGCGATCGAAGCGGCCCGCGCGCAGCAGCGCGGGGTCGAGGATGTCCGGGCGGTTGGTCGCCGCGAGCACGACCACCGCCTCGGAGCTCTCAAACCCGTCCATTTCGGTGAGGATCTGGTCCAGCGTCTGCTCGCGCTCGTCGTTGGCTCCCGTCACCGACACCGAGCCCTGGCGTGAGCGGCCGATCGCGTCGAGCTCGTCGATGAAGATGATCGACGGAGCGGCCTCCTTCGCCTTGACGAACAAATCGCGCACGCGCGACGCGCCGACGCCGACGATCGCCTCGATGAACTCGGAGGCGGAGATCGAGAAGAAGGCGGCGTGCGCCTCCCCGGCGACGGCGCGCGCGAGCAGGGTCTTGCCGGTGCCGGGGGCGCCCGAGAGCAGCACCCCGTGCGGCATGCGCCCCCCCAGCCGCCCGTAGCGTCCGGGGTCGCGCAGAAAGTCGACGATCTCCGACAGCTCGGCCTTCGCCTCGTCGATGCCGGCGACGTCGGCGAACGTGACGCGGATCTGCTCGGGATCCACGCGCCTGGCCTGCGAGCGGCCGAAATTGCCGAGCGCCCCCATCCCGCCGGACCGCGCGGCGCGCCGGGCGATCAGGATGAAGAGCCCGACGATCAGCAGTGTCGGCCCGAACCCGAGCAGCAGCTCGACCAGCACCGAGGTGCCCTGCGTGGTCGATTTGGCGTTGATTTCGACATCCTTTTCCTTGAGCAGCGCCGACAGCTGCGTGTCGTTCCAGAACGTCGGGATCTCGGTCGCGAACAGCGTCGTGGGGGTCGCCTTCTTCCCGCCGGGCGGGTAGCGCAGCTTCGTCGTGAACGTGCCCTGGATGGTGTCGCCCTTGGAGGAGATCGACTTGACGTGGCCCGCCTGCAGCTGCGAGAGGAAGAACGGGTTGAAGGAGACGGTCACGCGCGGCTGCCCGCTCGCGGGCTGAAACAGCAGCACCGACAGCCAGTTCACGGCGATCAGGGCGAGCACGAACCACAAGAACCCGCGCGTGCGGTGCGGCGGGCGGGCCTGCGGGCGCTCGGGCATACCCCGCCCGTCTGGGGCGGGGGTGACGTGCCAGCCACGCTCGTCGCGCGTCATCGGCGGGTGCTGGTCCCTGCGCGCCGCGCTGTCCTGGATTGAGCTGTCCCCCTGCTCGGGCATCTGGCGCTCCTAGCCGTGAAGGTAAGCGATCAGGTGATTATCCCGCCAAAAGATGATTGTGCCCCAAAGCGGCGCGAGAAGCCGCCCGTTTGCCCGAGCTCGCGCTCGCGGCTCTCTGCGCGCGGGGCGCCGCGACGCTTGCACAAGCGGCTGGGCGTCCAGCTTCTTTCACCGCTTCTTTACCGCTCGATGGTTGTTGGCGAGGACAGTCACATCGCCTAACGAAAACAAAACGTCTCTGAACGGTACGTCCAAGCCTCAACAGGTTTACTAAGCGGACATGGTCATCCTCGAAAACGAGCTGCAGGAGCAGGCGCGCGCGCTAGCCACCAAGGCTCCGGTAGCCCCCCAGACGCTGGTGGAGATCTTCGCGCAGACCGCCACCCGCCACGGCGAGAAGGTCGCCCTCGCGGCAGCCGACGCGACGCTCACCTACAGCGAGCTGGCGCGTGGCGCCGCGGAGCTCTCTGACCGTCTGCGCGAGCTGGGCGTCGGGCCCGGCGAGCGCGTCGGCGTGCGCCTTCAGAGCGGCACCGCCGAGCTATATGTCGCGATCCTCGGGGTGCTCCTGGCGGGCGCCGCGTATGTGCCCGTCGACGCCGACGAACCGCCCGCGCGAGCCGAGTCGATCTGGGAGCTGGCGGGCGTCTGCGCGGTCCTCGAAGAGGGCCTTGCGCTGCGGTGCCTGACGGCCGG
>JANWLE010000004.1 GCA_025451035.1 Solirubrobacteraceae bacterium | reverse complement strand
GGTTCGTGCTCGCACGAGTGCCTCGCATAGCGCGATCAGCGCAGCGTCACGGGTGTCTGACCTTGTCGTGCGCGGCAATTGTGCAAGCGGCTCGTGGGGCCGGTCGGCTCCTCGTCGTATCGCGTCCAGCAGCCCCTGCCCGTCGCGGCGCAGGGTCCCGGGGCCCATGCCTCGGATCCCCTGCAGCTGGTGGATGGACGCGGGCTTTCGCTTGGCGACCTCCACCAGCACCGCGTCCGCGAGCACGCCTTGCACGGGCCGGTCACCGGCGGCGGCCACCTGCTCGCGCCACTCGACTAGTTCACGTGCCACGGCCTGGGCCGCTGCGCTCAGGTTTCGGACACGCGGTAGGCGCAGGAACACGCTCTCGAGATCACGAGCGTCGCTGGCGCACTGCACCGCCTGACACTCCTGCAGCGCCCACTCTAGGCGTTTGGCGGTGTGCAGACGGCGCTTTAGCTCGGTTGCTAGTTCGGGCAGGTGCAGTGCGTCCTCTCGTGCGTAGCGAAGCTGCTCTTTGGAGAGTGGGCGTGCATCCCAGCGGGTGAAGCTCGCGGTCTTCGTCAAATCGATCGTGAGCACCTCACGCAGCAGCGTGTGGTAGGACGCCTGGGCAGCGAACCCGGCGAAGCCAGCTGCCACCTGCGTGTCGAAGATGGCCGTGACCTCCGTGTCAAAACGGCGACGCAGCAGGGCGGTGTCCTGGCGTCCGGCGTGCATGATCACCTCGATCTCCGGGTCGGATAGGAGCGAGATGAGCGGGCCGGCGTCCAGCTCGTCGGACAGCGGGTCGATCAGCGCTGTGTGCAGGGTGCCGGCCTCATCGCGGACCGCCAGCTGGACTAGGCACAAGAGGGTTCGGTAGCGACCCTCGCCCATGAACTCGGTGTCGACCGCGAGGCTTCCGCTCTGGCGAGCAAGCGCCTCCAGCTCGCTGAGCGCCGGATCGGCTTGCTGTGAGGAGGACACTTCGCCCGAGCCTCGGCTCATTGGTCGGCGAGCTCGTCGACGTTCACCTGCGCTGGCGGCAGACGCAGGCTGAAGCTTGCGCCGTGATCTCCGCCACTATCGAGCAGTTCGAGCGCCCCGTCCATGCGGGTCGCGAGCTCGCGACCGATCGCCAGTCCAAGCCCGAAGCCGCCGCCGCTTCCGGTAGTGCTACCGCGGGTGAACCGCTCGAAGATGGCGTCTCGCTCATCGGCCGGCACACCTGGGCCGCGGTCGCGCACGGTCAGTCGCCGCCAATGCTCGTTGGCTGACGCTTCCAGGTCTATGCTCGAGTTTGCGGGGCCCACGCGCAGCGCATTATCTAGAAGGATCCGCACGATGCGCGCGACGGCCCCCGGGTCGGCGGCGGCCCAGCACGGCGAGGGTGGCGGCTTGATGTTTATGTGGACGTGACGCTCGGCGGCTGAGAGATCGAACTCAGCGGCGACGGCTCTGCAGATCTCACCGAGCTCGAGCGGCTCACGCCGCAGCTCAATCTCCGCGTCCAGGCGACTGAGGTCGAGCAGATCGGAGGCCAGCTGCGACAGGCGCCGCGACTGCTCCCTGGCTCGCGTTGTGCGCTCGCGAGCGTCCTCCAGGTCGAGATGCTCGGAATCGAGGTCTTCCTCGAGCAGCTCGAGCATTCCGTGCAGTGATGCAAGGGGCGTGCGAAGCTCATGCGAGGCTGTCGCGACGAAGGCCCTGCGCGCGGTCTCCTGGCGGCGCAACTGAGTTTGCATGGCCGCAAACGCTCGCGCGAGCTCGCCGATCTCATCGCGTCCCTGGTCGTTGGGGGGAGGGGCGTCCAAGCCGCGCTGCTCGAGCTCACGCGTTGCGTCGCGCAGGCGCTCGAGCCTTCTCAGCAGCGTCGTGGTCAAGGCGATACCGAGCAGCAGCGCTATGCCGAAGCCAGCGCCGGCCGCAGCGATGAACGCGTTCTGCACGGTGTGAAAAGAGGAGGACACATAGTCCAGGCGACGCTTGACTACGACCACATACCGTTCGTGTCGGGGCCCGACTCGCATTGGCTGTGCCGCGATCAGCGCGCCGCCGCGCAGCGCCGCGGCTCGCTTGTGGGTTTGCTCCGCCCGGCGCGCCTCGGCGTAGAAGTCCGGCACGTTCAGGTCGAGGCGCACCATCGAGTAGACGGTTTCCAGCCGGTTGTTGAGGATCGTCACCTGTCCGCCGGAGCGCTGGCGCAGAGCGATCGCGGTATGGGTCAGTTCGCTGAAGGAGGGGCGGTTTGTCGCCGGGTCGATATTGACCTCTTCGAACTCCGGCCGCGTACTGTCCATTGCGTTGTAGACGGCCTGCTGGCCGTCGGTGCGCAGCCGCTGCTCCAGCGGCGAGAGCAACGCCGCGGCGGCGACTACCAGCGTCACGGCGCTCGTGAGGATCAGCGCGGCGAACAGGCGTGGCCGCAGGCCGAAGGCCTTCATCGCCTCACTCCGCGATGCTGCCCTCAGCGTAGGGGCGCAATCCGGCTGAGACCCGGCGGGTCACCTAGGGCTCCTGGAAGCGGTAGCCAGCCCCACGGACGGTCATGATCAGCTTCGGATCCTCCGGTGTCTGCTCGAGCTTTTCGCGCAGGTGACGGATGTGAACATCGATCGCGCGAGGATCACGGTAGGCCGAGTCGCCCCATATCGCCCGCAGGAGCTCCTGTCGGTTGAATAGCCTGCCGGGTTCCGAGAGAAGCTGCGAGAGCAGCTCGAACTCGGAGAACGTGAGCCGCACCGGTTGACCGTGAGCCGTCACCTCGCGGTGACTGCGATCGAGCGTGATCGGACCAATGGTCAGCGTCTCGCGTCCCATCGCTCGTGGCCCAGAGCGCCGCAACACGGCCCTGATGCGGCTGCGCAGCTCCGCCAGCCCAAAGGGCTTGGTCACATAGTCGTCTGCGCCTGCCTCGAGTCCCTGGACGGCGTCAGCCTCGGTGTCCAGCGCGGTGAGCATGATGATCGGCACGATGTTCCGCCGCTCCCGCAGCACCCGGCACACCTCATAGCCGTTTGGTCCGGAGCCGAGCGCGACATCGAGCAGGATCACGTCGAACTGTTCGTCGGTCGCCTTCTCGATCGCCTCGCTGCCGTTTGAGAGCGCGGTGACGCTGTGGCCCTCGCGTGAGAACGAACGCATGACGGTCTCGCGCAGGGCGCTCTCGTCGTCTACGACAAGAATTTTCAGCGATGCGGAGGTATCGACGTCGTTCACGGCATGACTCCTGGCAGTCGCCAGAGTAAACCGTTGCGCGGCAGACCGGCGGCTCGCGACACGTCCGTTGCGTGAGCGCGCACCCAACGAGCCGGTTCTGAGCAATCTGAATTGGTCGACGGGGAGTGCCTGCCGCAGAGGCTTGAGAGGTATGCGTAGCGGACCTCGCCGGAGGCGATGAGGGCCTTCAGGCGAGCGACCGAGGTCAGCACATGGCCTTCCATGCTGGTGAGCGGTAGCACCGGGCGGGCGTCCTTGACGACGAGAGCTCCCATCTTGGTGGCCGAGTCGTAGGCCACCTCATAGCGCGCTGAGCCCTGTTGTGCACGCAGATAGGAGCTCAACCGGTCAAGCTCTGAAGGTGCGAGGACCCCCAGCCTGTTGGCGTCGCTGACGTTTTCGCGCACTCCGTTTAGCGCCGCCCAGGTCGGGATGGCAAGCAGCGCGGCGAGCGTCGCCGCGGTCGCCGGTATGCGCGTCTTCGCGCCGAGCGCGAATCCCGTTGCGGCTACGGCCGCTACGAGCGTGATCCACCAGACGGCCGTCAGCCCGAACAGCAGATGCGCGGCGTAGAACACCACGACTGCCATGCACAGCACGAGCACAGCAAGACGGATCCGCTGCCGTGAGGTCGTTGCCCAGGCCACGCCGACGCCGAACATGGCCGCTACCGCGGGCGTGAAGCCCTCGGTGTAGCGGGGGTGAAGACGAGTGATCCCGCTGAACAGCACCACACCGATCGCTAGCCAGAGCGACAGGCCCGCTAGGCCCGCCAGTCGCATGCGCTGAGCGTCGTCGTCGGGTTTTCGGGTAAGCCACGTGAACGCGAGGGCCGGTAGGCCGAGCAGTAGAGCCACGAGCACCTCCAGTCCCAGCCGCTCACCCGATAGCGGCCCGACCCGTGCCAGCAGGCGGGCGGGGGAGGGCCCTGGGATCGGGATCTGGTCGCGCTCGGCTTGAGTCTTCTGCGGATAGCCGCCCAAGGTGCTCAGTGCAAACGGTTCGCCGGGGGTGGCTTTGCCGGTGATGCGGTCGGTGCCGTTGTAGATGAACGCGGCGTTCCAGGCGCTGCCGTTGGTCGACCCGATCGCGTACGGACGATGGTGCCCGGGGACGAGCAGGGTCGCGGTGAGCCACGAGAGCGCAACCGCCACGTACACGACCCCGGCCAGCGAGATCTGCGCAAGACGACGTCGCCTTGAACCCGGAAGACCCAGATAGCCGATCAGCAGAAGGCCCGGGATAGCGATCAGCGACTCATCGAGCTTGACGTTGAAGGCCACACCCAAAGCCGCGGCGGCGCACAACAGCAGGCCAGTGCGGCCGCGTTGCGCGGCGAGCACGACCAGCAGCAGCGCCAGCGCGAGTAGCGCCATCATCACCGCGTCCATCGTGTCGCTGCGCGCGGTGATCACCTCGATCGGCAGGACAGCCATCGCCAGCGCGCTCGCCAGCCCGGCGCGCGTACCGCACAGGCGCCTCACCGCCTCGAAGATGAGCGGCACGGAGACGGTGCCGGCGAGCGCCTGCGGCAGCTTCAGCGCCGCCGAGTTGAAGCCGAAGAGCTTGACGCTTGCTACCTGTAGCCATAGATCGACGGGCGGCTTGTCGATCGACACGGTGGCGCTCGGCTCAGCAGCGCCGAAGAAGAAGTTGTGCCAGGACAGCGTCATGCTCCTGACGGCGCCGTCGTAGAAAGGGTCTACCGGAACCGAGCCGAGATGCACCAGTCGCAACGCCGCAGCACCGACGGTGATCGCGATCGCCGCAAGCCAACCGGTCTTCCATAGCACCTCGAGACGCCCCGTCCTAGAGACGCTCGGGGGCGCGCTGACGCTCGCTTGGATCGCCGTTGGGAGGTCTGTGGACATGTATAGGGAGGGGCGT
>JANWLE010000003.1 GCA_025451035.1 Solirubrobacteraceae bacterium | reverse complement strand
GGTCGGCACCACGTTTAGCGCGTCGGGGACGAAATGGAGCGGCAAGTGCACGTTCTCTCAGGCCGGCAGCTACCTCTTCTACTGCACCGTCCACGGCGCCGCCATGAGCGGCACGATCACCGTCAACAACCCCGGGGAAGCCGTAGCCAGCACCGAACCGGCCACAGCCGTGAACGAAACTGAAGCGACGCTCAACGGCACGGTCAATCCCAGCG
Organism: Solirubrobacteraceae bacterium; assembly: GCA_025451035.1. GTDB lineage: Bacteria > Actinomycetota > Thermoleophilia > Solirubrobacterales > Solirubrobacteraceae > Palsa-744. The sequence goes on along the minus strand of JANWLE010000003.1, from coordinate 7,908 downwards.
GCCACGAAACGACGTACTTCTTTCGCAGGGGACGCACCACCAGCTATGAAGAAGCCTCCACTCCCGTGCAGACGCTTGTCGCAGGGAGCACCGCTGTCCAGGTGTCCGCGCCCTTGGCTGGCTTGACGCCGGGCACGACCTACCATTACCGGCTCGTCGCCAAAAACGAAAAGGGCACCGTGGAAGGCGCCGATAAAACATTCACCACCGCCACGCCACCTGGGCCTCCCACGGTCGCGGTGAGCCAAGCAAGCTCGATCGGCGAAACGAGCGCGACCCTCAACGGCCTCGTGAACCCCGACGGTCAAACCACGGCCTACCTCTTCAACTACGGCACCAGCACAAGCTACGGGCAGCACTCTGCGGAACTGACGCTGCCCGCGAGCGACCACACTAGCCACACCGTGTCGGTCACGTTGAGCGGGCTCTCGCCGGGGGCGCACTACCACTTCCAGCTCGTGGCCGAAAACAAAAGCGCTCGTATCGAAAGTGCAGATCAGCAGTTCCAAGCGGCCGCCACGCCAGTTGAAACGCCTCCGTCGACGATCACCACGACAACAGCTACCACGCCGGCCGTGACGACTCCCCTCATCACACCGCCAGCGAAAGAACCCGTGCTCGGCGCGCCGGTCAAGCTCAGCGCCGGCCGACGCGGCTCATCGGTGCACGGCATCCTCGAAGTCACGAGCGCCGGTGCGGGCGGGCGACTGGAAGTGAGCGTGCTCGCCGTCACGGCGCATGGCCGCCACGCCAAGCCGGTGAGCGTTGGTCACCTGGTACGCGACTCGGTATCCGCTGGCGAGGACTCGTTCTCAGTGGCGCTCAACGCGCGCGGCAGGAGCGCCCTGCGCCACCGCCACCGGCTCAGCGTGACCGTGAAGATCACGCTCACGCCCGTCCTCGGTAAGGCGCTGACGCTCACGCGCTTGATCCTGGTACGAGCCTGAGCCCGGCCTTCTTGTGGTCGTGCTAACGGCGGCCTTTGGCGCTAGCGCCTGAGCGATTGCAGCAGCCAAGCGAACGTGGCCTGCGCCTCACCCTGAGCTGCCGTGCGGTCATCTGCTCGGGCGAGCACGAGTGCCAGCTCGTCGATCGCTCCAAGCAGCATGTGGGCAACGGCGCTGACCGGTCTCGGCTCGATCTCGCCGGCCTCGATAGCGGCGGCGACGGCCCCTTCGATCAAGCCCAAGCCGTAGCGCGACCCGATCTCTCGCCAGCGATCCCAGCCGAGCACCGACGGCGCGTCGATCAAGACGATGCGCTGCACCTCGGCGCGAGCACAGGCGCTCAGGAAAAGCTGACCCCCCCTGGTGAGCGCCTCCCAAGGGCTGTTCACCGAACTTCCGACGACCTGGCCGATCTCGGCGGACAACTCGCTCTCGATCTGCTCATAGACGGCGCAGAACAGATCCTCCTTGTCGCGGAAATGGTGGTAGAGCGCCCCACGAGTCGTGCCTGCGGCGCTGACGATCTCCTGCGTCGCGACGGCCTGAAACCCGTGCTTGGCGAAGAGCTCACGCGCGGTCACCATTAGCTTCGCGCGGGTGGCAGCCGAGCGCGCGGCGTTGCGATTCGCAGTTGCTGGGGAGTCCTCGAGAGCCACCGGTTATTGACATACATACTGTATGTATGTATCTTCGCCTTCGTTTCTTTGCCGCAGTGGCTCAAACCCTAGAGCGGAGGTCCGATGGAGCCCGATCGCACGATCGATCTGCCGCAAGGCCAGGTTCGCTACCGCGACCTCGGTGCAGGCGAAGCGATCCTATTCATCCACGGGCTGCTGGTGGACGGAACCTTGTGGCGCAAGGTCACACCGCACCTGCAGGACCAATACCGCTGCATCGTGCCCGACTGGCCACTTGGCTCGCACCAGGTGGGACTCGCTGACGCCGCCGACCGGTCGCCACGCGGAATCGCCAACTTGATCGCCGACTTCATGGCGGCGCTCGAGCTCGAGAACGTGACAGTGGTAGCCAACGATACGGGTGGCGCGATCGCGCAGTTGCTGGTGACTGAGCGTCCACAACGCGTGGGGCGGCTGGTGCTCACACCATGCGACGCCTATGAGAATTTCCTGCCGCCGGCCTTCCGGCCGCTGCAGTGGCTCGCTCGCGTCCCCGGCGCCCTTGCGCTCGCGCTGGCGCCCATGCGCAGCGCGGTGCTCCGGCGATCTCCGCTGGGCTTTGGCCTGCTGAGCAAGAGTGTGATCCCGGACGAGATCACGGCCCGGTGGGTAGCCCCGGCCCTCAGTGACCGGGCCATACGCCGAGATGTGATCGGCCTGCTGCGCGGAATCGACCCTCGCGACACCCTGGCGGCCGCGGAGAAGCTGCGTAGCTTTGACCGCCCGACCCTGATCGCCTGGGCACCGGAAGACCCATTCTTCAAGTTGCGCTTCGCTGAGCGGCTGGCGCAGGCGATACCGGACTGTCGTTTGGAGCTGATCTACGACAGCCGCACGTTTGTGCCCGAGGATCAGCCCGAGCGCTTGGGCGAGCTGATTGCCGAGTTCGCGCAGAGCCCCACAGCCAGCACAGGCTAGGGCCGCTAGATCGACACGCTGGTGGCGGGCAGCCAATCGGCGGGCAGCGTGCCGGCTGGCACCTCGCCGACCATAGGCGGGAAGTAGCGCGCCAGCGCGCTAGCCGCGTGAGCCTCGATCAAACTCCGCAGATCGGCGATGCTCCCAAGCAGGCGTACAGTCGAGCCGATCTGCAGGTCAGCGGCGTTCGGCTGATCGCCGCCGAGAACGCCATCGGCGATCCACGCGTCGATCTTCTCTAGCTGGCCGGGCAACGCGTCGAGGTCGGCGCGCGCGGTCTCCTCGCGCGCGTTGTTGCGGCCAGCCATCAGCCTCGCCGTCAATGGCAGCATCGGGCGTAGCATCGCCCGTGGCAGCGGCAACCTCGCGTCCCCGGCATAGCTCTCCATCGCCGCGGGGGCACGCAGGAACGCCACGTCGATGATGCGCCGCGGCACGCTCTGGAATACCTCATCGCCCCAGCGCTCTGCCTCCAGTACCCGCTCGCGGGCCTGCGGCTCAGGCGGAAGCAGCGAGGGCTCGGGCGTGAGCGCGTCCAGCCGGCGCATGATCGCACGTGAACCGACCAGCCGCTCAGAGCCGATCCGCATGCCCGGCACGGTCCTGCCGCCGTAGCGCAGCGGGCCGAGCAGAACCTGCGCCAACGGAAGCCAGTCCACGCGCTGGTAGTCGATCGACTTCAACCTCAAGGCAGCCTCGACGGCTGCGCATGGATGCGAGCCGGGGAGCACGTAAAGCTTCGTTGCCATCGAACCCTCCCTCTGATCGTTGCGCGCAGCATAATGGCTCACCATGCTTCTGGTTGTAGACGTCGGCAACACCCAAACCCACTTCGGCGTGTTCGTGGGCGACGAGCTGCGCGAGCACTGGCGGTTCGCCACCGTACGCGAGTCCACCGCCGATGAGCTCGGCGCGGCGCTGCGCAACCTGCTCGAGCTGCGCTCGGTCACGATGAGCGAGATAGACGCCTCGATCGTGTCCTCAACCGTACCCGTGCTCGGGCCTGAGTGGTGCGAGATGGCCGAGCGCTACCTCTCCCACGAAATGCTCGCTGTCGGCCCGGGGATCAAGACCGGAATGCCGATCCGCTACGACAACCCCCGTGAGATCGGACCCGACCGCCTCGTCAACGCCGTGGCCGCATACGAGAGCCTCGGAGGCCCGTGCGTCGTCGTCGACTTCGGCACAGCGATCACCTACGACCCGGTGTCCGCCGACGGGGAGTACCTCGGCGGGATCATCTCCCCCGGCGTTGAGATATCGCTTGAGGCGCTGACCGAGCGCGCCGCGGCCCTGCCGAAGATAGACGTCACGCCGCCACGCTCGCTGATTGGCAAGACGACGATCGACGCGATCCGTTCAGGCATCGTCTACGGCACCGCCGGCCAGGTGGACGCGATCGTGCGACGGTTGCGCAAAGAGCTCGGGCAGCAGACCGCCACGATCGCCACCGGAGGTCTGGCCAACTCAATAGTCCCCTACACGGAGACGATCGAGGCGGTCGATGACCTGCTGACCCTCACCGGCCTGCGCCTCATCTACGAGCGCAACCGCTGAAGCGCGTAAGCATTAGAAACGATGGCTGCACAGCTGACTGACCCCTGGACGCTCGGCTCTCTGCGAGTCCCAAACCGTGTGATGCTCGCGCCGCTGGCCGGCATCGGCAACTGGTTCGTGCGCCTGCAGGCAAAGCGCTACGGCGCCGGCATGGCTGTCTCCGAGATGCTCTCCAGTCACGCGATCCACTACCGCAACGAGAAGACCTGCACCGAGATGCTCAAGATCGACCCGCGCGAGCGGGAGGCGGGGGTGGGCGGGCCCGTTTCCCTGCAGCTGTTTGGCCAGGACCCGCAAATCATGCGCTCTGCCGCCAAACACGCGGCGCACGCCGGCGCGGATGTGATCGACCTGAACATGGGCTGTCCGGTACCGAAGGTATGCAAGACCGGTGCTGGGGCGGCCCTCATCTCCGACCCCGACACGGCCGTCGAAGTCGCGCGCGCCGCCCGCATCGGCAGTGGTCTGCCGGTGACGGTCAAGCTCCGCTCCGGGATCCGCCCCGGTGACGAGAGCGGCTTTGTGCTTGCTCAGCGCCTTGTCGAGGAGGCGGGCGTGGCGGCGATCGCGTTCCACCCCCGCTCCGCGGCCGTCCACCACAAAGGCAGCCCTGACTACGAGCTCGTCGCGCGGCTCGTACAGGCGCTCGACGCGCCGGTGATCCTGACCGGCGGGCTGAACGACGCCGAGGGCATCAGCGCCGCGTTTGAGTCCACCGGCGCGAGCGCGGTGATGCTCGCCCGCGGTTGTCTGGGCAACCCGTGGCTGTTCGCCGAGCTCACCGCTAGCCGCCGGCAAGCGCCGACACGCCGGGAGGTGCTCGCCGAGCTGCACTGGGTGATCGAGCAGGCAGTCGCGCATTTCGGGGCGGAGCGGGCGATGCGCTATCTGCGCAAGTTCTACCCCTGGTATGCGCCGCGCCTGGAGGATGATCGCGAGCGGGTCAGATCCTTGCAAGAATCCCTGCAATCGGCGGAAACTCTTGAGCTGGTCAGGGGGTTGCTCGACGGTGATCACACGGCCGCGGCGCGCTCCATCTGAGCACGCGTGAGGTAACGCAGCGCCCCGCTATACTGCTGCGCTCGCTCAAGCCGGAACTGACCCCGAACCCTCGCTTGGGCAGTGGGGGTTTGACGTTGATTGATCCAAAAGACAACCCGCGATTGAGGGTGACATGCCGAAGGACGTAATCCTCACCCCAGAAGGACTCGAGAAGCTCAATGACGAGCTAGAGCTGCTTTCCACCGCACGCCGACGTGAGGTCGCTGAGCGCATCAAGGAGGCACGCGAGTTCGGCGATATCGCCGAGAACTCCGAGTACGACGACGCCAAGAACGAACAGGCGATGCTGGAGAGCCGCATCGCGCAACTGCAGGAGAAGCTGCGCATGGCGACGGTCATCGAGGCCAAGGATGTCTCCACCGACGTCGTGCAGGTCGGTTCGGTCGTGCACGTCAAGGACGAAAAGACCGGCAAGTCGGTCAAGTACACCATCGTCGGCTCTGCCGAGGCCAAGCCGCTCGAGAACAAGCTCTCCAACGAGTCGCCGGTCGGACGGGCGCTGATCGGCCACAAGCGAGGCGAAACGGTAGCCGTCAAGGTTCCCCGCGGGCCGGCGCGCAAGCTGAAGATCACCAAGATCGACGTCGGTTTGAAGTAGTCTCGCCGCGATGAGCGGGACCACAACCGAGGAACCGGACGACGGAGCCCACGGCCTGCCGGCGCTGATCGCCGCGCGGCGGGCGAAGGCCCAGACCCTCAGGCAGACAGACCGGAGTGCCTTCCCCTACGCATTCGCGAGGCCCACGCCGGTCGCCGAGGTGCTCGGCGCGTACGAGCACCTGCAGGTCGGTGAGGAGACAGACGAGCGCCAGCGGGTAGCGGGGCGGCTCGCTGCGCGTCGCGGGCACGGCAAGAGCGCCTTCCTGGACCTCGTCGACCGGACGGGCAAGATCCAGCTGCACGCGCGCTCGGACGTGCTCGGCGGCGAGGCGTTTGAGCGCCTCACATCGCTCGACGTTGGCGACCTCATCGGCGTCGACGGGTCGGCGATGCGCTCCCGCGGTGGTGAGATATCACTGCGTGTGGAGGACTTTCAGGTGCTTGCCAAGGCGCTACGCCCGCCACCGGACTTCCACCACGGCCTCGCCGACGTGCAGACTCGCTACCGCCGGCGGGAGCTCGATTTGATCGCCAACGAGCCCACCCGCAAGCTCTTCATCGACCGCGCGAAGATCATCTCGGCCGTACGCTCCTATCTGGATGCCCAAGACTTCATCGAGGTCGAGACGCCCGTCCTGCAGCCCCTCTACGGCGGCGCGCTCGCACGTCCCTTCACCACCCATCACAACGAGCTCGACCGCGAGCTGTACCTGAGGATCGCAACCGAGCTCTACCTCAAGCGGCTGATCGTCGGTGGTTTGGAGAAGGTGTATGAGCTCGGCAAGGACTTCCGCAACGAGGGAGTCTCGACCAAGCACAGCCCCGAGTTCACGATGGTCGAGTTCTACGAGGCGTACGCCGACTACAACGACGCCGCGCAGCGAACCGAAGAGATCATCCGCGCCGCCGCGCAGGCTGTGCAGTACTCCGGGGAGATCGACTTTCAGGGCAGCTGGCGGCGCGTGCGCTTCGTGGACGCGATCACCGAGGCGACGGGCATTGACCTGATGGCCCACCGCGACGCGAGCGCGCTCGGAAGGGAGATCTCCGCACGCGAGCTGGGCCTCGCCACCGACGGGCTGACCTGGCCGCAGATGGCAGATGACCTGCTCGCGAAATTCGTCGAGCCGACCCTGATACAGCCGACGTTCGTCTTCGATTACCCCCTGGAGCTCTCGCCGTTCGCCCGAGAGCATCGCTCGCAGGCTGGCTTGGCCGAGCGCTGGGAGGCGTTCGCGGGCGGTATCGAGATAGCCAACGCCTTCTCGGAGCTAAACGACCCTGATGTGCAGCGCGCCCGTTTCGAGGAGCAGCAAAGCCTCGCCGCGCAGGGGGACGAGGAGACCCAGCCATATGACGAGATCTTCATTGAGGCGCTCGAGCAGGGGATGCCCCCGACCGGCGGCGTCGGGATCGGGCTCGACCGCCTGGTGATGCTGCTGTGCGGGCGCGATTCGATACGTGAGGTCGTGCTGTTCCCGGCGATGCGCGACTAAGCTGGGGAAGAAGCCGTCTGAGGAGCGCTTCAGGCGGGTAGGGTGCCTCCCATACCACATCGTGTGCGGGCCCTCAAATAGTCGTGAATATCTGCAGAGGCACCACCCAGCTGATTGGTAGACTGCTCGAAGGGCTAAGTAGCACTCAGATTCGTCTTTTTCGGGATTTGCGACGGAATATAGGAGGACTGGGTATTCACAGCCCCCGGGGAACACCTATTCTCGATCTAAGTCATTTTCAGCAAGACAGGCAGAGCACAAGTAGCGCTTGATTAGCACCGCACCCCAGGGAGCGGTGCTCGCAGGAAGGGAAAGCCACACCATGTTCGAGCGATTCACAGAGCGGGCCCGGCAGGTGGTCGTTCTTGCGCAGGAAGAGGCGCGGACGCTCAAGCACAACTACATAGGGACCGAGCACATTCTCCTAGGGCTTCTACGCGAGGAGGAGGGTCTCGCGGCTCGGGTGCTCGAGAGCCTCGACATCACCGTCGAGCGCGTGCGCGCGCAGGTCGTGCGCATCGTCGGCTCCGGTGAGGAGGTCACCTCCGGGCAGATCCCGGTCACCTCGCGCGCCAAGAAGGTGCGGGAGCTCGCGCTGCGCGTGGCTCTGTCGCTCGGACACAACTATATTGGGTCCGAGCACATCCTGCT
>JANWLE010000002.1 GCA_025451035.1 Solirubrobacteraceae bacterium | reverse complement strand
TAGGCACGGATGCGCATTTTGGTGTCCCACATGATCGGCGCCCCATCCCAGTAGTTGGCGTAGCCAAGCGATAGGTGCTTGCTGTCGAGGTAGCGCTCGACCTGGTGGTAGAGGCTGTAGCTCGCGGTGCCCGTGGCCAGCTCTTCGTTCTTGGCCAGCGAGATCAGCCCGCTGAGCGCGAAGACAGTGGCGCCGAGGGTTACCGCCGCCCGGACCGCCGCGCCTCCGGAGGCCAAGAGCGGTAGGAGCGCGGCCACAGCATAGATCACGCCCACCAGGTATCGGCTGGAGTTGATGTCGATTGGGTTGGAGCTGAATACGAAGCTGGCCGAGAGCAAGAGGGCGGAGGATCCCCAGAAGGCGCACCAGGCGATCTGTAGGGTCTGGGTTTCGGGCTGGAGCGGAGCCACGCTCGACTGGGTCTCGATCGAGGGATCGGGCGCGTCATCGCGGGCCTCGTGCTCGCGCCAACGCTTCGGCACGGCGCCGGTCAAAGCAAGCCAGCCGAAGCGCACCACCAGCGCGAGGGCCAGCAAAGTGAGCACGGCGCACAGCAATTGCAGGCCCGATGCAAAGCCGAGCGTCTGACCAAAAAAGCCACCGTTGCCCAAGACCATCACGGACTGCCACCACAGCTTGAAGTTGGTTGGGATCGCTTCGGCTGCAGCAAACGTGTTGTGGGCGTACTGGGGCGGCGTGAGCAAGTTCTCGCGGTGCGCCCAGCTGTGGGTCAGGACATCGCACACCCCCGCCGCGACGACGGTACCCACGATCCACAACGATGCGAGTGCCCGCGCTCGCTCGGGCCGCAAAGCCCAGGCCAGGCCCGCGGCCAACAGGATCGGGACGATTCCCGCCACCACCAATGTCAGATCCGAAGCAGCGTTGACCCCCACGATCGCTCCCGCTACTACGGCGACGAGGGCCGCCGACCATGCTTTTAGCCAAGCGGGCGGAGCCTGGAAGAAGACCAGTAGGGCCGCCAGAAGCGCCAGCGAGAACCAAGTCGTGGAGTGGTCGTTGAGCGAGAACAACAGGCCCAAGGTGTGGGGGCCAGCGCACAGGATCGTGACGCCCGCGATTGCTGCGGCCCAGCGTCCGGCCACCCTGAAAGCCGCCCAGGCGACCATCGCTACCGAGGCCAAGGCCATCGCGTAGGGGACCGTCTCCCACAGTTGGCGGTGCAGAGGCAGGGAGCGCGTAGCCAGCTCGAACATGAGCGTCGAGAACCAGCCCATCTGGCCCAGGAACACCTGACGGTGGGCGGGCGAGCCGCCGAACAGCTCTCCGATCACCGGTGCCGAGGCAGCGTCGGCGTTCAGGTAGGTGGCCGCGACGATCTGGTTGAACTTGACCAGCAGCAGCACCAGATAGGCGCCGGCAAACGGGAGAGGCAGCCAGGGCCACAGCCCCAGAAGGCGCCGAAGTCCCCCAACTCGCCAGCTCGACACACGATTCGCATCGACGACATCGGCCTCCACCCGCAGCAGACTATACAACGCCCTGGAATGCTCAGAAGCAGTCGAGGCGCACGAGTAGTATCGCCCGCATGAAAAGATCGCTGTTTGACTACGTCACCGGGCTCCGTCCAGCGCATGCATTGGACGCGCACTACCGGGGCACGACCCAGGCGTGAGCCGAAGCACCGCACAGCTATGCGAACAGGCATGACTCAGTGAGCGACCAATGACCGATGAGCTTGTCCACATCGACCCCACGCGAGCTATGAATCCAGTCGATGCCAATGGTGCGCGTGACCTATGTGGCGAGCCGGATTGGGCGCTAGCGTGAGTGTGCCCCTACGCATAGGCGTCGTCGGCTTGGGCTACTGGGGACCCAATCTAGCTCGTAACTTCCACAGCCTCCCGACAAGCGAGCTGGTCTGGTGTTGCGATCCGTCCGACCAGGCGCGAGAGAGGGTCGCACCGACAGTGCCTGGCGCACACATGACCGGCAGACTGGACGACCTGCTCGAAGATCCAAGTCTTGACGCCATAGTGCTCGCGACACCGGTACCTACGCACGCCGAGCTGGCAGTCCGTGTGCTCGATGCGGGCAAGCATTGCTTTGTAGAGAAGCCACTCGCCCAGTCGGTACTGGACGCCGAACGTGTCGTAAAAGCGGCCCAGGATGCCGGCCGGACACTTATGGTCGGCCACCTGCTCGAGTATCACCCGGGCGTTGCCCGGCTCAAGGAGCTAGCTGACAGCGACGAGCTCGGCGACATCCGCTACATCTACGGCAACCGGCTGAACCTCGGCAAGCTGCGTGCCGACGAGAACGCCCTGTGGAGCCTCGGCGCGCACGACGTGTCCGTACTGCTGCATCTGGTCGATGAAGAGCCATACGAGCTGACCGCACGAGGCGAGTCCTATGTACGCGACGGAGTCGAGGACGTCGTGTTCTGCTTCTTGCGCTTTCCGTCCGGGATCGCGGCGCACCTGCACCTCTCCTGGCTTGACCCGCACAAGGAGCGGCGCTTTACGGTCGTCGGCTCCAAGCGGATGGCGACGTTCGATGACATGGCGATCGAGGGCAAGCTGACTGTGTACGACAAGGGGTTCGACGAGGATTCTCGTTCTTACGGCGAGTACATCAGCCGCAGCGGGGACATCTACTGTCCACGTATCCCCAACGTCGAGCCGCTGCGCATCGAGTGTGAACACTTCCTCAACGCAATCCAGAACAACACCCCGCCCCGCTCAGACGGACACTGCGGACTACGCGTCGTACGCGTGCTGGAGCAACTCCAACATGAGCTGGAACGATCCAAGAGAGCCACTGCCTCTCGGCCTCCAGCTGAAGCTGCCAGGCCTCTGAACCTCTCCTAGAGACTAATTTCGGAAAGAGGAGAGGCACGCGCCGCGAGATAGTCGGCGGCGCGTGGCCCTGCTCCTCACGACACCACTATGGGTGCCTAGCGACAGTGCTACTTCTTGGGGCTGACGGTCTGCTTGAGACCAGCCCCGGGAGTGAACTTGGGGGCCTTCGAAGCTTTGATCTTCACCTTCTCGCCTGTGCGCGGGTTGACTCCCTGACGGGCAGCGCGTTTCACGACCGAGAACTTGCCAAAACCAGTGATGGCGACCTCATCACCCTTCTTCAGTGACTTGCCGACGGTCTGCACGAACGACTCGAGCGCCCGCCCCGAATCGGCCTTGGAGAGACCGCTGTCGGCAGCGATCGCCTCGATCAACTGGGTCTTGTTCATGAACAGCATCCTTTCGATCGGTGGATCTGCGAGCGGGCAGGGTAGCGCGAGAAGCGGCGAGATTGCTTTCCTGGGGCCAAATTGTGGTGGGCTGTGTGAGCCGCCACGCGTTCATCCCCCCATGCGCCCGACGCGATAGTGTCCGGCTGACATATGCCCTGTCCTATGGAGCAACCGTGAGTAGACGCCCAACCGAGCATTTCGACGTCAACGGCCGCACCGTGTTCGTGACCGGCGCGGCCCGTGGCATTGGCGCCGAGACGGCTCGTCGCCTGCACGCCAAGGGCGCGAATGTGGCGCTCGTCGGCCTAGAGCCCGAGCGCCTGGAGCGTCTGGCGGCAGAACTGGGTGATCGCGCCGCCGCCTTCGAGGCCGACGTGACCGACTTCGACGCGCTCAAGCGTGCGGTCGATGGTTGCGTCCAGCGCTTCGGCGGGATCGATGTTGGCATCGCAAACGCTGGGATCGCATTCACTGGACCGCTCGCCACGACCTCGGTCGATCACGTTGAGCGCACGCTCGCGGTCAACTTCCTGGGGGTCTGGCGCACGGATCGAGCTCTGATCGGCCAGATAACCGAGCGCAAGGGCTATCTGCTCAACGTCGCCTCGCTTGCTGCCGTCAGTCACGCGCCGCTGATGGGACCCTACGCCGCCGCCAAGGCTGGTGTGGAGGCGCTCACCAACTGCCTGCGCATCGAGACGATGCCCAGCGGCGCACGCGTCGGCTGCGCCTACTTTGGCTTCATCGACACCGACTTGGTGCGCGCGAGCTTCGCGCAGCCATCGGCCCAGGTGATGACCGGGCGCATGCCGTCATTCATGCGCAATCCCGCGCCCCTTGACAAGGCGATCGACGCTATCGAGCGGGGCATCGAACGCCGCGCCAATCGCCTGTGGGCACCGCGTTGGGTTGGGGCGATGATCCTGCTGGGAGGCCTGTTGCAGCCGCTCACCGAACGACAGCTACTCAGAGATCAGGACCGCCTACGTAAGGGGCTGCAGGCGGCAGAGACGGCGCATGAGGCCGACACCCAGGATCCTCTGCTGGGGGTCGCCATGCAAGCGGTGGACCGCGACTGAGGCTCGGACTAGATCTGCGCCGGCTCGCGAGTCGATAGGTAGGCTGCAGCCTGATGCTGACCGTCTACGAGAAGCCGACCTGTACGACCTGCCGCAAGCTCCACGCTTTGCTGACCGAACGTGGTGTGGATTTCCAGTCGGTCGAGTATCACGTGACCGGCCTAGGGGAGACACAGCTGCGCGATCTTCTGGCGAAGTTGAAGGCTCGGCCGCGAGACATCTTGCGAACGCGCGAGCGGCTGGCCACAGAGCTTGGGCTCGATGGCCCAAACGTAGACGACGATCATCTGATCGCCCTGATGGTGGAGCACCCGGAGCTGGTTCAGCGGCCGATCGTGGTGCGGGGAAGCAGAGCTGTCCTCGCACGCCCGGTCGAGCGGGTGCTCGACCTACTCGAATGAGCGACTCGTCGATGCTCGCCACACCGTGTGTTCACCAGGCGGTGTTCAACGCGATGTCGGCGAGCTCGTGAGGAGTCGACTTCTCAGCGCAAGCTGCCTTGCGCTGACCCTGGCGATCGCTTCTTGCCAGCCTGCCTCTGCCGGCAAGACCCAGCGTGAGGCGCTACTCAACGGCCGAATCGCGCTCTGCGGCGGGCCGGCCCCGGGCGCCTTCCACATCTCGATGCTCGGTGTCTGCAAACCCAGGTGCTTGACGCTCAACCGCGTGCGGGTGCTAGATGGCAAGCGACGGCGGGGCGCCCACACTGTGATCCACAAGGGTCGCTTTCACCTCCAGCTAGCTCCCGGCAGCTACACCGTCATGGTTGGCTGGAGCGATGGGAGGAGCGCCCGCAGCCTCAGGGTGTCGATGCGCTCGGGCAGGGTGACGCGGGTGAAGTTCACATTCGCCATTCCCTGACAAGCCCATTTGCCTACGCGTGTGGCGAGGCGATACGTGCGTTACCAGCTTTAAGGTGACACGAGTCTGTGTGCCTTGAGCGGAATATGATTTCGCTATGGCCAGGACGCAGAAGGATGGGCAGCGCCTCACAATCGACCAGCTGGCGCAGGCTACCGGGCTTACCGCGCGCAATGTGCGCAACTACCAGTCCCGCGGTCTGATTCCTCCACCAGAAGTAGAGGGTCGGGTGGGCTACTACAGCAGCGAGCATCTGGCGCGTCTGCAGCTGATCGGAGAGATGCAGGCGCAGGGCTTCAACCTCGCCGCGATCGGCCATCTGCTGGAACAGGCGCGCGGCGCCAGCGAGGAGGTTCTCGGTTTCACCCGCTCGCTGATGGCGCCGTTTGAGACAGAGACACCCGAGATCATCGAGCTCGATGATCTGCACAAGCGCCTCGGCGGCGAAGTCGACCCAAAGCTGATCGCCAAGGCCGAGAAGCTCGGCCTCGTCACAAGGCTCGACAACGATCTCTACGAAGTCCCGTCCCCCACGCTGCTGACCGCCGGGGAACGGCTCGTGGCGCTTGGCGTACCGCTCAGGGACGCGCTCGAAATGTTCGAGAAGCTAAAGCGTCAGACCGATCGGATCGCGGACATGTTCGTCACGATCTTCATCGAGCAGATCTGGCAGCCGTTCGACGACGCTGGCCAACCCAAGCCGGAATGGCCGCGTGTGCAGGCGGCGCTCGACGAGCTGCGGCCGCTAGCCAGCAAGGCCGTTACCGCGGCGTTCCAGCAGACCATGACCAGGTCAGTCGAGATGGCCTTCGGCAGCCGGCTGGACAACCCGCCCTCCTAGGCCGGCAGCTACCCCTGTCGAGTCAGAACCCGGCGTGCCAGCAGCCGCTGGGCCGATGGCGGGTGCCGTCAAGTCAATCAGGCCAACTACTTGACCCCAAAACCATGATTCTCTAATCTAGGTCATATTAGGGTTCCCTAACTGGGAGGAGGCAGGATGCGGCGGTCACCGTTTGTCGAGGGGGTCACCCAGTCCGAGGTGATGATCGCTGGTGAGCCAGCGAAGGTGCCGATCTTCTATTACGACGGGTCTGCGATTGGTGCTGTGTTCGCGGCTCGCCTCGGGGCTTTGCGGCGGCTGATGCCCGATCCGCGTTTCTGCCCCGCGCGGTTGGCGCCGGGTCTTGGCGCGGTCGCGATCACGTGCTTTGAGTACCATGACACCGGGATCGGGCCCTATAACGAGCTGGCTATCTCGGTGATCCTGAACGACCCGTGGTTTCTGCCGAATCTGCCTGGTAGGGCTTTGGTGTCGAGTTTGCGTCGCCGGCAGCTGCACGCCTGGGTACAGCATTTGCCCGTGACGACCGAGATCGCGCGGGCGGGGGGCGTGGACTTCTACAACTACCCCAAGTTCATCGCGGGCATCGACTTCGAGGAGAGCAATGGACAGCGTAGCTGCCGCTTGAGCGAGGGCGCCGAGCACATCCTCACGCTCCAAGGCAAGCTGCTCGCTACGCCGCGCTCTGAGCAGTTCCAGCTGTTCAGCCACCTGTGGATGGACCGCCAGCCTCAGAGCTCCGAGTTCAAGATCAACGCCAGCCAGATGGGTGTTTCTTTGAGCCCGGCCGCCGCGACCCTGCAGTTGGGTGAGCGCCACCCGATTGCGCGCGAGCTCGCCAGGCTACTCGTTTCCAGGCGCCCGATCCAGTACCAGTACATCGCGAACTTCGAGGGGATTCTTTACGGACCCGAGCACCTCTCGCTAGGACTACTCGAGCCGCTGATCGGACAGTACGCGGCCCGCGCCACCACGGCATAGACGATGACAACGCTCGTAGAGTCTCAGCCGTTGTCGGAGCGGTTCCCCCGCCTCACGGCCCGTGTGGATGTGCGTGAGCTCGAGCGGCTGCGCACACGTGCGCATCGTTTCGCCGAGCAGCACATTCGCCCGCGGGCGCTCGAGATCGACCGCCACACCGATCAGGACCCGGCCTGGTTCGACTGGGACCTGGTCCGCGCGGGCGCCCAAGAGGGACTACTGAGCTTCTTGATCCCCAAGCCAGCGGGCGGGGCTGGTGGCCTGGCCACACAGGCCGCGATCGTGATGGAGGAGCTGTGCGCCGCGTGCCCCGGGATCGCCCTGATCTTCGGAGCGCACGCGCTCGGCATCTCACCCCTGTTGCTGGGCGGCCCCTCCCAATGGGACGGCGTGCTCGCAGAGCTCGTCGCCTCCGAACGCACTGACTCACCATTGCTGATGGCATGCGCGATCACCGAGCCCGAAGCCGGCACAGACGTCGAGGACCCCGACCTGCTAGCACGCGCACGGATCACCAGCCACGCCCGCCGAGTGCCTGGCGGCTTTCGCCTGAGCGGCACCAAGCGGTTCATCTCCAACGGCAGCGTCGCGCGCTGGATCACACTACTGATGCCGACCGACCCACGGCGACCAGTCGAGACCTGGACCTGCTTCCTCATAGACGCCCGCAGCGAGGGCTTCAAAGTCGCACGGGTAGAGCACAAGATGGGCCAACGCGCCTGCCCAGCCGCCGAACTAACCCTCGACGAAGTATTCGTCCCCGACGAGCGGGTCGTAGGCAGAGAGGGAGACGGAGCACCCGAGACGATGATCGTGCTCGCCTGCTCACGCCCACCCGTCGGCGCGATCGCGACCGGTATCGCCCGCGGCGCCTACGAGCGCCTACAAGCATGGCTAGCGGAAGACCCCGCCGCCAAGGGCCTGCTCGCCCGCCAGCATGTCCAGCTCGCCCTAGCGAACATGGAGGAGGACATCCACCTCGCCCGCCAGGCCTACATGGACGCCGCGACCGAGCTCGACCACGTAGCACTCGGCGGTGCCATGTCCCACCCCGCGGTGCGCGCCCTCGGCCGCATACCAGCAGCAATCCGCCGACGAGCGCCCGTCAACGGCTGGCTGTCCTCGCCCCGAGCACGGGACGCCACGATCGCGCTGCTACACCGCACCACCACAGAGCAAGCGGTAACGCGCTCGCTGGGCCTCTCCTCGATGGCCAAGGCGCGCGGCGGGGACGTAGCGATGCGCGTTACCGGCACCGCACTCGAGATCACCGGCCTACGCGCCGGCCCCGTCCGAGCGGAGCTCGAGAAGCTCTGGCGCGACGCCAAGCTCACCCAAATCTACGAGGGCACCAACCAACTCAACCGACTCGAGATCTACCGCACGCTCTGCCAAAAAGAAACGATCAACTGCCTACCACCGCTACACAACCACCACGACGGGCACACCCAACAACCAGCAAGCGCCAACGGGAACGGAGCACAACGATGAGTGCGACCATCAGCGAGCAGGCCGAGATCCGCTCGATGGCGCACGAGCTGGCGCGTCGTGAGCTGTCGCTGCGAACCGCGGCGATCGACTCGGGCGACCAGGACGCCTGGGCGGAATGCTGGCAACTACTCACCGAGACAGGACTCGACCGCGCGCTGCTCGACGAGCGACACGGAGGAGTGGGGCTAGGTGTCGCTGAGCTGCTGACGGTCGTTGAGGAGCTAGCCATCGGCGATGGCGGGATCGCCATGAGCGTGCTGCTCTGCAACGCGGCGCTGGCGACACTGTCGGATGAGCAGCTCGCCGGGCTGGGTGAGGGAGCGCGCTGGGCGCTCGTACCAGCCACATCCGGCACAGAGCTAGCAATCTCAAACGGACAGCTCGACGGCAACATCGCCTGTGCGCTCGGATGCCACGGCGTCGACGGCGTGGTGTTGCTGGCGCTCGATCGGTCCAGCCCGGCGACGTGGGCACTTCACGCCAACACGGCCGGTTTGAAGTTCAAGCGTGACCTCGCTCAGCTGGGCCTGCGCGGCGCGGCCGCGGCGTCACTCGAGCTGCAAGATGTGAGTGCGCCATCAACCGACTGCGACACCGTCATTGACGGGGCGAGCGCATCGGCGTTGCTGTACGCGGGGACCGCCGCGATCGCGCGTGGGATCGCCCGGCGCGCACACGAGATGGCCTTCGAGTACGCCCAAGCCCGCCAGCAGGGCGGCGTGGCGATCATCGAGCACGACGCCGTCAGCGACATGCTCACGGCGATGGCGGTGAGGCTGACATGCCGCCCCGAGATGCTCATCGAGGCGTCCGGCAAGCTCCGACTAGCGCAGTCGCTGGCCGCGAAGATAGCCGCCACCGACGCTGCCGTGGCAACGACGACCGACGCGGTGCAGGTGTTCGGCGGCACCGGCTACATGGTCGAGACCGGGATCGAGAAGCTGATGCGCGACGCCAAGTACTGCCAGCTGTTCCCGCAGGCCAACTGGCTTCTCTATCGCGAGCTGACCAAAGCCTGAGGGCCCGCGGGCGACTAGCGGAGCGCTTGGTCTGAGGGCCCGCCGGCCAGCCGCTTGGCTAGCTCGTTGACCTCTGAAACCGGTCGCCCGCTCGTGCCGGCGAGCCAAGCCGTCACTGGCGCGGCGACCCTCTCCGATGCGTGCGCAGCCGTTCCAGCCAGCTCGAGGATCGCCTCGATCTGATCCGGTGCTGGGGACTCGACGCCGAGCTGTTGCGCCAATGCTTGGATCCATTCTTCTGCGGTCATGCGCGCTCCTTTGGGGGGCTACGGAAAAAGCGAGGCCGTCGCCGCATCTTAGGCCGCATCTCAGCCGGCTCGCCGCAAAGCCGCCAGCGGCAAGGGCGCGTCGAACCGCATTCACACCGCCGCTGATGCATATGCAATGCTTATGCAGTGGACGGCGATTTGACGCTCGGGCAAGCGGCCAAGGCGCTAGGTGTCAGCGTCGATACGTTGCGTCGCTGGGACCGCGCTGGCACCCTGCAGACACATCGCGATGCACGCAATCGCCGTCTGGTCGCAGCCGCCGAGGTACAGCGCCTGGCCAGCCGTCCACGCCGCCACCAGACCGGCGCCCGCGGCTCCGCTCGCAACCGCTTCAGTGGGGTCGTGCAGTCGGTCGAGGTGGATGGGGTCATGGCCCTGGTCGAGCTGCAAGCGGGCCCCTTCCAGGTGACCGCAGCCATCACCCGCGACTCCGTGGAAGAGCTCGGCTTGGCACCCGGCGTGCCCGCGACCGCGACGGTGAAGGCGACCTCGGTGATGATCGAAAGGCCCACAGCGTGATTCGCCCGAGGCGCTGGGCGGGTATCGCCAGGTCGGCGAGCGCGATCGCGGCCAGCTCAGCGCTAGCTGGCGCTCTCATCAGTGGCTGCGGCGGCGCAGGCGGCAAGCCGTCGCTGCTCGTCTCTGCCGCAGCGTCCCTGCAGAAGCCATTCACGCGCTACGGCGAGCACTTCACAGCGGCGAGCGTGCGGTTGTCGTTCGCGGGGTCAGACATGCTCGCCGCGCAGATCGAGCAGGGCCTGCATCCCGACGTGTTCGCATCAGCCAACACGAGCCTTCCCGAGACCCTGCACGCCCGCGGCCTGGTGGAAAAGCCGGTCGCGTTCGCCGCGAACACGCTCGTGCTGGCGGTGCCGGCAGGCGCGCACCGCGTCAACAGCCTGTCTGACCTCGAGCGCCCCG
Organism: Solirubrobacteraceae bacterium; assembly: GCA_025451035.1. GTDB lineage: Bacteria > Actinomycetota > Thermoleophilia > Solirubrobacterales > Solirubrobacteraceae > Palsa-744. The sequence continues at coordinate 6,449 of JANWLE010000002.1, read as the reverse complement.
GGGTGACGCTCGCGATCGGCACAGCAACTGTGCCGGTCGGCTCCTACACGCACACGCTGCTCGGGCGGCTGCCGGCCGCCCAACGGAACGCGATCCTCGCCAACGTGCACGACTCAGAGCCCGACGTGAGCGGAATCATCGGCAAGCTCAGCGAGGGCGCCGTCGACGCTGGCTTCCTGTACGCGACCGATGTCGCAGCGACCCAAGGCGCGCTCCGCACGATCGAGCTGCCCCCGCAGCTACAGCCTCAGGTCGACTATGGCGTAGCCGTCGTGAAGGGCAGCAAACACCTCACGCAAGCGCGCGCATTCATCGCCGGCCTGCTCACGGGCGCCGGGCGCCGGGCGCTACTGGAAAGCGGCTTCTCCGAGCCCCGTTCGGGATGAGCGCCCCGCTCAAAGGGCTGCGGCGCCCGTCTTGGTTTGCCCTCCTGCTGTGGCTCGCGCTCGTCCTCGCCCTCGCGTTTTTGACGCTGCCTGTGCTTGCGATCTTTCTCAACACCGCACCGGGGCGCCTGCTCGACGGCCTCTCCGATCCACAGGCGCTGGAAGCGCTGCGACTCAGCCTCGAGACGAGCGCGATCGCCGTCGGAGCGATCGTGCTCGTCGGAACACCGGCCGCCTTTCTGCTCGCGCGGAGGCCCTTCCCCGGACGTGCAGCGGTCAGCACGCTCGTCGAGCTGCCGCTCGTGTTGCCCCCCGTCGTGGCCGGCATCGGTCTGCTCGAGGCGCTGGGCCCGCACGGCATCCTCGGGGGGGTCCTCGGCGATCTGCAGGTGCAGCTCGTGCTGCAGACCGCCGGCGTGGTCGTAGCGCTGACGTTCGTCGCCTCACCGTTCTACCTGCGGCTCGCGCAGGCGGCATTCGCCGCCGTCGAGCAGTCGCATCTCGACGCCTCGCGCACACTCGGGCGCGGTCAGGCGGCCACCTTCCTGCGGGTCGCTGTCCCTCTAGCGGGAACCAGCCTGGTGACCGGCGTCGTTTTGGCCTGGGCGCGAGCGCTGGGCGAGTTTGGCGCGACGCTCATGTTCGCCGGCTCGTTTCAGGGGGTCACCCAGACCGCGCCGCTGGCCATCTACGATCGCTTTGCGGTCGCGCTGCCGAGCGTCCTGGCGCTGTCGGCGATCCTCGTGATCGTTTCGGCGAGCCTGCTGCTGGCAGTGAAGCTGCTGTCCACCACACCGCTGCTCGGCCTTGCTGCGCGTTGACCTCGCCGCCGCAGCGCAACAGATCGAGCTGGACATCCAGCTCGATCTCCCGGCCGGCCGGTGCCTGGCCCTCGCCGGCCCCTCGGGCGCCGGTAAGACCACGCTGCTGCGCTGCATCGCCGGCACGGCAAGGGCACGCGGGCGAGTCGTCTGCGGCGAGGAGCTATGGCTGGACAGCGAGCGGCGCGTGTTTGCGCGGCCAGAGCAGCGCAGCTGCGGCTTTGTCTTTCAGGACTACGCGCTCTTTCCTCACCTGTCGGCGTGGCGCAACGTCGCCTACGGGCTGCACGAGCTTCCCCGCGGCGCCAGGAGAGCACGGGCGCTCGAGCTGCTCGAGCGCTTCGGCATGACCCACCGCGCGGACGCGCGTCCGGAAACGCTCTCCGGGGGCGAGCGCCAGCGGGTCGCGCTCGCACGCGCGCTCGCGCGCCGCCCCCAGGTGCTGCTGCTCGACGAGCCGCTGTCGGCGCTGGACGCGCGCACGCGCGCGAGCGCGACGGAGACGCTCGAGCAGGTCCTGCGCGAGTTCGCGGCACCGACGCTGCTGGTCACACACGATTTTCAGGAAGCCTCGCGACTGGGCGACGAGGTGGCGATCATCGAGCACGGCACGATCATCCAGCGTGGCCCAGCCACGCAACTCGCCCAGGCGCCCGCATCTGACTTCGTCGCGCACTTCACGGCCGAGGCTATCGCCTCAGGCCGAGCGGGTCGTCAACCGCCGATATAGGACATCTCAACTCGCTTGGGCGGCATTGTGGGATTCAGCTGGGCGCGTTCGGCCGAGTAGCGGTCGCTGCGGGCCCGCCAGATCTCCCGCACATAGGAGCCCAGTTCCTCATCGGATGCATCGGAGCGCACGCGCGCACGCAGATCGTGTCCCTCAGAGGCGAACAGGCAGGTGTAGAGCTTTCCGTCGGCTGACATGCGTGCGCGCGTGCAGCCCGAGCAGAACGGCTCGCTCACCGAATGAATGAAGCCGATCTCGCCTGCGCCATCCAGGTAGCGATAGCGGCTTGCGACTTCCCCGTCCCGGCTTACGGGAAGCGCCTGCAACGGCCAGCGCGCGCCGATCATCTCGACGATCTGCGCGGCCGGAACGACCTCGTCTAGCTTCCATTCATTGGTGGTGCCCACATCCATGTACTCGATGAACCGAAGCGTGCGAGAGCTGTTGCGGAAATACTCGGCCATGTCGAGCACGCAGTCGTCGTTTACGCCGCGGCGGACGACCATGTTGATCTTCACGGGGCTCAAGCCAACAGCGTCCGCGGCATCGATTCCCTCGAGGATCCGTGCGAGCGGCAGCCGCGTATCGCTCATCGAGTGAAACACCCGCTCGTCGAGCGCGTCCAGGCTGACCGTGACCCTGCTCAGACCGGCGTCCTTGAGCGCCTGCGCCTTGCTTGCGAGCAGGATGCCGTTAGTGGTCAGCGCGATGTCATCGATGCCGTGCACCTGCGCCAGCATCGCGACGAGCCGCTCCAGTTCACGACGCAGTAGCGGCTCACCGCCGGTCAGGCGGATCTTGCTGACGCCCAGTTCCGCGACGATTCGACACACACGCGTAAGCTCCTCGAACGAGAGCAGCTCGCTGTTGGGCATGAACGCGAACCCGCGCCCGAACACCTCCTTGGGCATGCAGTAGGGGCAGCGCATGTTGCACCGGTCGGTGACCGATATGCGTAGATCACGCAGCGGGCGCGAGTAGTGATCGAGTAGGGGTCTCATGCCATCAGCCAGCGTTCCGCGGCCTGCAGGTCAGCTGCCGCGTTCACGTTGAAGGTTAGCCGCGCGACGTCTCCGAGCCTGGCCACGACGACCAGCCTTTAGACCAGCTTCTTTAGCCACAGCCAAGGGATAGGGGACGAGACTTCGCGCGGCCAGGGGCGCTGTCGCCTTGGCGGCGCCGAGCCGGCTGCCCGGAACGCCGGCGAGCACTGCCACAGTCACGTTCGCTGTTTCAGCGCCGGCGGGATCCATGGGCGGAGCGTGGCACTAGAGTGATCGCATCAAATGGCCAGCGGACTGATCGAGATCGAGCAGGCACAGCGGGAGGTGCTCGCCGCCGCTCGACCGCTCGAGGCTGAGCCAGTCGACTTGAAGTCCGCGTGGGGTCGCGTCCTCGCCCGGGACATCGAGGCGAGCGAGCAGGTACCGCCGTTTGACAATTCGGCGATGGACGGCTTTGCGGTCAGGGCTGAAGACCTGCCTGGCGCTAGCGAAAAATCGCCCGTGAGGTTGAGCGTCGTCGGTGAAGCGCGGGCCGGTCACCCCGCGTCATCTAGCCTCCGCACAGGCCAGGCAATCGCGATCTCCACCGGCGCGATGCTGCCCGCTGGCGCTGACTCGGTCGTGATGGTTGAGCGGACCCGTAGCGAGAGCGGCTATGTCGAGGTTTTCGCCGCAACGCTCAGCGGGCAGAACGTCCGGTATGCCGGACAGGACATAGCGGCTGGCTCGGTCCCGCTCGCGCGAGGCGCGACGCTGGGGGCAGCCGAGCTGGGGGTCCTCGCTTCGCTCGGCTGTGATGCGCCGCCCTGCACCCGCCGCGCGAGCGTGACTATCCTCACGACCGGCGATGAGCTCGTCGACCCATCGACTCCGCTGCGGCCGGGCCTGGTGCGCAACTCGAACCTCCACACGATTGCGGCCCTCACCCGAGACGCCGGCGGCGAGCTGCTGCGCACCGATACCGTGGGCGATGACCGGGCCGCCACAAAGCGGGCGATCGGGCAGGCCCTGCAAGCGGATGTAGCGGTGATATGCGGTGGCATGTCCGTCGGAGCGCACGACCACGTGCGCGCGGGCCTGGCCGAGCTAGGCGTGCACGAGCGGTTCTTCGGCGTCGCTCTGAAGCCAGGTAAGCCGACCTGGTTTGGCACGCTCGGTAACACCCTCGTATTTGGCCTGCCGGGTAATCCCGTCTCGGCAATGGTCACGTTCATCCTCTTCGTGCGCCCAGCGCTGCGAGCGCTGAGCGGCGCAGCCGAGCACACACCGTTGATCACGGCGACGCTGCTCAGCGACTACGAGAAGGCTCCTGGGCGCGCTCACGCCGTGCGCTGCCGTCTCACCGCTGGAGCGAATGGCTGGGAGGCGCGACCGACCGGCGAGCAGGGCTCGCACATATTGACTTCGATGCTTGGCGCCAACGCGCTGGCGATCATCCCGAGCGCGAGCGGATCAGTGGCCGCCGGCGAGACCGTCGAGGCGATGCTGCTCTCGGAAGGGCGCGGGGTCACCCCATGAAAGTCCGTATCCGGCTATTTGCGATCCTGCGCGAGCTGGCGGGCAGCGACTGGATCGAGCTTGACCTGCGCGAGGGGGCCACCGTGGCGGATGCCCTCAAGCAGCTCGGCGATCAGCCGGCGCTCGCGGGAGCGCTACAAAGGATGGCCATTCAGATGGCCGTCAACCATGACTATGCGAGCGCCAGCACAGAGCTCGACGACGAAGATGAGCTGGCTCTGATTCCTCCACTCAGCGGCGGCGCACCCGGCGGCGGGGCTCACGTGCGGCTCACAGACCAAAGGCTCTCGCCAGAGGCCCTCTCGAATCTTGTGGCAAACCCGCAGGCCGGCGCCATCGTGGTCTTCCAGGGCGTCACGCGCGATGTCTCGAGCTTGGATTACGAGGCGTACGCTGAGATGGCCGAGCGGCGGCTCGCGCTAATCATGGCTGACTGCATCGAGCGACACCAGCTGCTGAGCGCGGCCCTGGAGCACCGGATCGGCACTGTGCCGCTGGGCGAGCCGAGCGTGATCGTCGCGGTGTCGGCAGCCCATCGCGATGAAGCATTCGCCGGGGCGCGCGAAGCAATCGACCGTGTCAAGAGCGAGGCGCCGATCTGGAAGCGCGAACTCGAGCAAGACGGCAGCCGGCGCTGGGTGCAAGGGACGCCCGCCCCGGGAGCCATAAAGCCAGGAGGGGAACCCGAATAGATGAGCTCGACACAACCCGACCCATGCCCGGGGCACTCCCAAGAAGCGCTGGGGCGGCTCACCCACATCGACGAGCATGGCAGCGCACGCATGGTTGACGTCGGCGAGAAGCACGTGAGCGAGCGCGTCGCGCGAGCGCGAGCGCTGGTGCGCATGTCGCCGTCGAGCGCGGCGGCCATCCAAGCAGGCCAGGCACCCAAGGGCGAGGTGATCGCGACAGCGCGTCTTGCGGGAATCCAGGCCGCCAAGCTAACCAGTCAGCTGATTCCGCTGGCGCACCCGATCGGCTTGACGATGATCGATGTAGAGGTGGAGATTGACGTGGATAAAGGTCTCATCGAGCTGACAAGCGAGGTCCACACTGTCGCTCGCACAGGAGTTGAGATGGAGGCGATGACCGCTTGCGCCGTCGCCGCCCTCACCGTTTACGACATGATCAAGGGCATCGAGCGGGGCGTTGAGATCGAGCAGGTCGCGTTGCTCGAGAAGACCGGTGGCCGCCACGACTGGCGCCGCGACGAGCAGCGCCGAGCCTAGTAGCTATGCGAGCAGCCATCATCACCGTAAGCACCTCCAGGTCCCAGAGCGGAGGAACCGACGAGAGCGGCGAGCGGCTAGCCCGCTTGGTCGAACGCCTCGAGCTTGATCTAGCTGGCCGCGAGCTCATCCCCGATGACGTGAAGCAGATCGAAGCGCGCCTGCGTCACTGGGCGGACGTCGAGCGTTGCGAGCTCATCCTGACAACTGGCGGCACCGGCGTCTCGCCGAACGATCTCACGCCGGAGGCAACCAGAATGGTGATCGAACGGGAGATACCCGGGATCTCCCACGCGATGCTCGAGGCATCGCGCGCGCATACCCCGTACTGGATGCTCTCGCGCGGGATCGCCGGTACGCGTGGGGGGAGCATCATCATCAACTTTCCCGGCAGTCCACGCAGCATCGAGCAGACAGGCGAGACGCTCATCGAGGCGCTGCCGCACGCCATCCGCTTGCTGACGGGCGCCCCTTCGCCCCACTGACCACGGCCTCTTGCGCTCCGGCGGTTTGCGATATGAGAGGCCCACGCAAGACAGCTACCAAGGCCAAGCTCGGCAAGGTCCAAAAGAAGAATAACTGGGCCGAGACGCCAGACGCCGACTACATGGCCAGCACCACGGTCGTCTTCCAGCTAGAGCGTGCGGCGAAGGGTTTCCGTCACATTGTGGGCAAGCGCGACCTCGAGCAGTCATCAGCTTGCTGCCGGACTGGGGCGAGCTAGCGGTGGACTCGAGGTGATCCTGCTCGCGCCCGGTGAT
>JANWLE010000001.1 GCA_025451035.1 Solirubrobacteraceae bacterium | reverse complement strand
TGGCGGGCGCCGCGTATGTGCCCGTCGACGCCGACGAACCGCCCGCGCGAGCCGAGTCGATCTGGGAGCTGGCGGGCGTCTGCGCGGTCCTCGAAGAGGGCCTTGCGCTGCGGTGCCTGACGGCCGGTGTCTCGGAGCGCCGCCAGACCGGTCCCGACGACGAGGCGTGGGTGATCTTCACCTCGGGCTCGACCGGGCAGCCGAAGGGCGTAGCCGTGAGCCACCGCTCGGCGGCGGCGTTCGTCGCCGCCGAGGCGCGACTGTGGACCGTTCGACCCGCCGACCGTGTGCTCGCCGGCCTGTCGGTCGCGTTCGACGCCAGCTGCGAGGAGATGTGGATGGCCTGGTCGAGCGGGGCGGCGCTCGTGCCGGCCGCGCGGGCGCTGGTGCGCTCCGGCGCCGACCTCGGCCCATGGCTGCAACAGCAAGAGATCACGGTGATCTCGACGGTCCCGACGCTCGCCGCGATGTGGGAGGAGGCGCACCTGGCGAAGGTTCGCCTGATGATCCTCGGCGGCGAGGCCTGCCCGGCGGAGCTCGGCTGGCGTCTCGCCCGCAGGCGGGAGGTCTGGAACACCTACGGCCCGACGGAGGCGACGGTCGTCACGACCGCCGCGCGGATCGTGCCCGGAGAGCCCGTGACGATCGGCTGGCCGCTCTCAGGCTGGGATGTCGCGGTCGTTGACAAGACCGGCCAGCCGGTCTCGTTCGGCGAGGAGGGCGAGCTCGTGATCGGCGGCGTCGGCCTGGCGCGCTACCTCGACGCGGTGCTCGACCTCGAGCGCTTCGCGCCGCTGCCGGCGCTCGGCTGGGACCGCGCCTACCGCTCGGGTGACATCGTGCGCGAGAGGATCGACGGCTTCGAGTTCGTCGGGCGCAGCGACCAGCAGGTCAAGCTCGGCGGGCGACGGCTCGAGCTGGGCGAGGTCGAGGCCCACCTGGCCGCGGCCGGCGGCGTGCGTGCGGCCGCCGCGAAGATGCAGACCACGCTCAGCGGCAACAAGGTGCTAGTCGGCTATGTCGTGGGCGACGTCGACGCCGACCACGTCCGGGCGCAGGTCGCCGAGCAGCTGCCGGACGGCTTGGCGCCGCTCGTCGTCGTGCTCGAGGAGATGCCGATCTCAACCGCCGGCAAGATCGACCGCAAGGCGCTGCCCTGGCCTCCCCCGGGCGCCCCGGGGCGCCCCGGCGGGCAGCTCGACGGCGCCGCTGCCTGGCTCGCGGAGCGCTTCGCCGAGCAGCTTGGGCCGGTCCCGATCGACACCCACACGGACTTCTTCGCGGCTGGCGGCAACTCGCTCGCGGCCGCGAAGCTGGTGTCGGCGCTGCGCGAGCGCTACCCGTCGCTGGCGGTATCCGACGTGTACAAGACGCCGCGGCTCGGCGACCTGGCGGCGCTCCTGCAGGAGCTCGGGCGCCCGCAGGCCGCGACCGAGTCGTGCACGCCCACGCCGCCGGTGCGCTGGGGGATCGTGCAGCTGCTGGGGCTGGCGGCGCTGTGCGTGATCCAGGCCAGCCAGTGGGTGATCGGCGGGTTCGCCTACGGGAACGTCGTGGGCGGCGGGCTGCCCCAGCTCGGCTGGGGCTGGCTGGTCGCCGGCTGGCTCGTGCTGGCCACCCCGATGGGTCGCACCGCGATCGTGCTCGCCGCCAGGCGGCTGCTGCTGGGCGACTTGCGGCCGGGGCGCTACTCCCGTCACTCCTGGCTTGCCTGTCGCGTCTGGTTCTTGGAGCGCCTCACCGAAGTGTGCGGCATCGGGCGCCTGGCCGGCACTCCCTGGGCAGGCCGCTACGCCCGCCTGATCGGCGCCAGCGTCGGGCGCGGCGCGCGCCTTGGCACCGTCCCGCATCCCGGCGCGCTCGTGCGGATCGGGGCGCGGGCCACGCTCGAAGGCGATGTCGACATGCACGGCTGGTGGATCGACGGCCAGGAGCTCGTCGTCGGGGAGGTCAGCATCGGCGCGGGCGCGCGCATCGGCACACGCGTGATGCTGATGCCGGGCGCCGTCGTCGAGAACGGCGCGGAAGTAGAGCCCGGCAGCGTCGTCACCGGGACCGTCCCAGCCGGTGAGCGCTGGGGCGGCTCGCCGGCTCGCTACGAGGGCCCCGCCGGCGAGGGCTGGCCGGCCGAGCGCTCACCGGGAAACCCGCGGCGGCGGCTGTGGCGGGCGGCCTATCCGCTGGGGCTCGCGCTCGCCAGCGCGATCCCTGTCGTGGCGTTCATGCCCGGCATCGTGCTCGTGTCGCTGGTGGGCTCGAACATGCCGACGCTGCACGGTCAGCTGCTCGCCTCGGTATTCGAGGTGGTGTGCGTGGCGAGCATGTTCGTGCTCACCTACGCGCTGCTCGTCGCGGGCGTGGTGCGGCTGCTGTGGCGTCTGCTGCGCACCGGCACGCACATGGACGACGGCGCCGTCGGCTGGGCGCTGTGGCTCAGCGAAGATCTGCTCGCCAACGCGCGGGTGGTGCTGTTCCCGCTCTACAGCTCCCTGTATACGCGCCCGTGGCTGCGCCTGATGGGGCTCAAGATCGGCCGGCGTACCGAGATCTCGACCGCCGTCGGCCTGAACAAGCTCGTCTCCTTCGGCGAGCTCAGCTTCGCCGCCGACGACGTCGTGCTCTCCGCGGCGCGAGCCCGCGACGGCTGGCTGCAGATCGAGGAGATCGAGGTCGGCGACCGCAGCTTCCTCGGCAACGGCGCGATCCTCAAGCAGGGAACCAGGATCGGCGAACGCAGCATCGTCGGCGTGCTGACGGTCGCGCCGCCGCGCCCGGCGGACGGCACCTGCTGGCTGGGGTCGCCTGCGCTCGAGCTCCCCCGTGTCCCCGACGTTCTCGACCCCGCCCGCACGACCGATCCGCCGCTGCGGCGCGTGCTCGCCCGTGCCGGGATGGACCTGCTGCGGATCTTCGGCCCGACGAGCGCCTCGGTGCTGCTGGGGTGGCTCGCATTCCTCGCCGTCTCCGATCTGGGTGTCGCGCTCGGCGTGGTCGCTGAGATCGCGCTCGCCCCGCTCGTCCTGCTCGCCACGGGTGTCCTCGCGGCGAGCATCACCGTGATCTTGAAGTGGGTCCTGATCGGCCGCTATCGCCCCGGCGAGCACCCGCTGTGGTCGTTCTTCGTGTGGCGCGATGAGCTGATCAACTCGGCGCAGGAGCAGCTCGCCGGCGCGTGGCTGATGGGCATCGCGATGGGAACGCCGCTGATCTGCGCCTACCTGCGCGCGCTGGGGGCAAAGGTGGGCCGCGGCGTGTGGTGCGAAACGCTCGCGGTCACCGAGTTCGACCTCGTCCGGCTGGAGGACGGCAGCGTCATCAATCGGCAAGCGTGTGTCGAGACCCACCTCTTCCACGACCGCCTCATGCGCCTGGGCCCTGCCAGCCTGGCCGCCGGAAGCACGCTCGGGCCGGCCTCCGCGGTGCTGCCCGACACCAGCGTCGGCGCGGGCACGTGTGTGGGTGGACGCTCGGTCGTGATGCGCGGCGAGTCCCTGCCGGCGGGGACCCGCTGGCACGGCGCGCCGGTCGTACGCGTGTGACGCAGGCCGCCCGGATCGGTGTGTCGCTCGACGGCGAGCGGCACACGCCGCAGGTGCATCTGATCGACGCGCGCCTCGCGGGCCTCGACGAGGAGGGCCTGCGCGCGGCCTCGCGCGAGCAAGCGGCGCGCAGCGGCGCCGCCTTCACGTCGCGCTCCTACCGTTTTCCGCTGGCGCTGATCGCCTGCCACGAGGCGCCCGTCGGCGTCGACATCGAGCGGATCGAGCCGTGCGACGAGGCGTTCGGTGACTCGATCAGCACCCCCGCGGAGCGCGCCGCGCGCCCGCAGCGGCTCGAGCGCGATCGTTTCTTCATCTCGCTGTGGTCGAGCAAGGAGGCGCTTTCCAAGGCGCTCGGCGACGCGCTCGCCTACGACCCCAGGCGCCTTGAGGGTCCGGGCTCCTGGCCGCAGGGGCGCTCCGGTTCGTGGCGCGCCGCGGCGCTCGAGGTCGGCCCGGGGCACCTTGCCTGGCTGTGCTGGCGCTCCACCGACGCGTGAGCGGCGCCTGTCCGAGGGTGAACGCTCATCTGCCGGTGGCCTGGTGAAGCGCTGAGAGCAGGCGCCTGAGCTGGGCGCTCTGCCACTGCTCGAAAGTCACCGACGCGGGCGCGAGCGTCTCGGTGATCGTGGCGATCGGGATGTGCGCTTCGCGGGCGAGCTGGTTGACGCGCTGCACGTCCGGCGTGGCGTTCTGGCTGTTATACACCCACACCCTGATCGCACGTGTTTCGGCCTGCCGATCGACCGTCTGCTTGTCCTGTGCGCTGACGTCCGTGCCCTCCGCGATCGCCTTCGCGAAACTGTATGGCGTCATCAGCTTCAGGCCGAGGCTCTCACCCAGCGGCCGAAAGACGCTCTCCGAGTAGCCGACCGGCACGCCGGCGTAGCGCGCGCGGATCTCGCTGCGCAACCGGTCGTATTCAGCGAGGCCTGTCCTCTCGAACGCCTTGCGCCGGTCCTCGAAATAGGGGCCGTCCGTCGGGTCCAACCGCTTGTAGTCGACGACGATCTGGTCGATCACCCGCAGCACGCTCGACGGCGAGTACCACTGATGCGGGTTATCCCCCGCCTTGAGCCCCAGCAGCCCACCGACGTCGAGCACCAGCCGCCCGCTCGACTGGTTCGCCGCGACCAGCTGTGAGGCCCACGGGTCGTAGCCGATGCCGTTGACGATCGCTATCTGCGAGCGCGCGAATGCCACGCCATCCGACGCCGTCGGTTCGTAGGAGTGCGGGTCGCTGTTCGGGTCGGCGATGACGCTGCTCACCGTCACCCGCGCGCCACCCAACTGGGCGGCGATGCTCCCCCAAAAGTTCTCCGCCGCGACCACCTGGAGCTTCCCAGACGCGGAGCCAGACACAGACCCGCCCGGCGTCCCACAGCCGGCGAGCGGAACGACCGCGGCGAGCATCAGCGCCGCCAACTGCCTGCGGTGCGATCTGGTCATGCCGATCTCCTCCCATAGCTTAGGGCCGGGTCTGGTCCCGCGTCTTTATTCGCCCTGGAGAGCGAATATAACGTATATGAGAACCAGTCTTATATCCGTGGCTGTCGCTCGCCGCGACCCGGAATCGGCCTTGGCCTGCTGTGGTCAGTCCAGCGGCTTGCGGGCGAAGGCGATGCCGCCCTCGTGCTCGAGCGGATAGACCGCGACCTCGACGAAGCCGCACTGGCGCAGGGCGTTCTGCCACCACTCGACGCTGGCGGGACGCTCCCAGCGGCCGGTGAGGATCCGCAAGGCGTTCTTGGCGAGCCTCACCAGCCCCGCTGGCCCATGCGCGATGACCCGCTTGACGAGCAGGGCGATGACCGCCCTGTCCCTGCGTTTGGCCACGCCGAGGCGGAACATCATGTCGCCGAAGATGAGTCGCCCGCCGGGACGCAGCACGCGTCTTATCTGCGCGAGCGCCCGCAGCTTGTCGGCGTCCCGCAAGTGGTGAAAGCAGTAGTTGGAGAGCACGACGTCGATCGCGTCGTTTGCGAGCGGCAGCTCGACCGCGTCGCCGTGCAGCACCTCGACGTTCTCGACCCCCAACGCCCCGCACTTGCGCTCCAAATGAGCGCACATCGCCTGCGAGACATCGAGCGCGCTGACAGCCTGCACCCGCGCGGCGGCCGCGAGCGTCAACAGGCCCGTTCCCGCGCCGATGTCCAACAGCCGCTCGGCGGGCTTCAGGCCGGCCAGCGCGATGATCTCATCGCGGATGGCCGCGAAGGCGGGCGTCGAGGCCATCCGCTCGAGGTCTCCCACGTGCTCGTCCCAGTCCTTGGCGCCCAGCCGGCGTGCGCTGCCAGGGGGCTGGTGAGCATTGCGCTGGGACTCGTCGTGAGCGCTCGGCGAGGACGTGAACGCCGCTCTTCTATGTAGGTCTGTGGTTTGGATACGGTGTAACTACCGGATAAGGCGCCCAATCCCCCTTAACAATCGGTGAGAGTTCTCTAACGCCTGCGACCAAAAGGTGCCCCCTTCTCACCGACACCCAAGCGGCCCCGAAGGCGACGCGCTAGACGCCGGCGCCAAGACCGAGCCGCTCCCGCGCGCGCACACACGCGCACCGGGCTCGCTCAGCGGCAGGGCCCGCCGCCAGCGCGTGTTCGCGTTTGGCCTGCTCGCCCTCGCGCTCGCCGGCCTCGCGCTGCTGATCACGCTGAGCGCCAGCGGCCCGTCGCGCACGGGCTCCCCCAAGGGCAGGACGGGCGGCGGGACGGCGCACCGCGCAGCCGCGGACGGGCCGTTCGCAGTCGGCTTGCGCGTGCAGAGGCTCGTGGACCACAGCCGCTCGGTAACGCTCGCGGACGGAACCAGCGGCCCCCGCACGCTACCCACCTATATTCGCTATCCCGCCGTCGGCGCCGCGGGCGCGACCGACGTCCGCGACGCGCCCGCGGCGCGCGCCAGCGGCCCCTTTCCGCTGGTCGTCTTCGGCCACGGTTTCGACGTCGCACCCGACTCCTACGCGCGGCTGCTCGTCGCCTGGGCGCGCGCCGGCTATGTCGTCGCCGCCCCGGCCTTCCCGCTCGAGAACCCGCGGGCACCGGGCGGCCCGGACGAGTCCGACCTGGTCAACCAACCGGGCGACGTGCGCTTTGTGATCTCGCGACTGCTCGCGGCGAGCGGCGCACACACGGGGCCGCTGGCGGGGCTCATCGACCCGACCAAGATCGCTGTCAGCGGGCACTCAGACGGCGGGGACACCGCCCTGGCCGTTGGCTATGACCCGCGCCAGCGCGACAGCCGCGTCAGTGCGGTGGTCGTTCTCTCCGGCGCGCAGATACCCGGCAGCGAATTCGGCTTTCCCGCCCAGGGACCGCCGCTGCTGGCCACGCAGGGGACCGCCGACACGGTCAACCCGCCGAGCGCCACCAACGCGTTCTTCCGGCTCGCGCACAAGCCCAAGTACCTGCTCGAGCTGCTCGGCGCAGAACACTTGCCGCCCTACTCCACCCAGCAACCGCAGCTTGAGATAGTCACGCGGGTGACGACCGCCTTCCTCGACGCGTACCTCAAGCGCGAGCCCTCAGCGCTTGCGCGGCTGCGCACGCTGGGCGACGTGCCGGGCAAGGCGACGCTCCTCGCCGAGCCCTAGGAGCGGGCGCTTTAGAGCGCGCCCGCTGTGAGGCTATGTCTTGGCCGCAGCCGCCTGCAGCGGCGTGGCGGTGCGGGCGCGCGCGAGGCAGCGCGGACAGTAGTCGACGCTGAGCAGCGCCGAGCGCACATACAGGGTCAGCCGGCAGCGCGGGCAGCTGAGCTTGATTCGCCCTTCGGCGCGATCAGGCACACCAGATGAAGTCCGCATATCCGAATCATTGCGCAATACGCGAACAAATGGAAGAGCCCTGGGCGAATCCGCGAGCCACCGCCCACCCCGCTACTTCGGGTACCCGCAACCGCTTCCGGAGCGCTCGCCGTCGTTTTGCGTAATGGTCGCAGCGAGGTTGAGCTGTTGGCTGGTCTTCTCGCGGGTGATCGTCACGTCGAAGGGCCCAGATGTCCGCGAGCCGCGCCTCGATCGCCGTGCGTAGAGCCTTGCGGAGGTCGGGCACGGCGTCGAGTATCGCCGCGATTTCATCGGAATGGTGCCCCGCTGGTCGCTTCGCCTTGAGCGCTTCGAGCCTGGCGGTGACGGCGCTCCTGGCCGTCGCTCGTCTCAGCAGGTCCACGATTACGGTGAGCTGCCGGGCGCGCAAGGAGTCGCTCTCCGCCTCCGGCAAGGGGATGACCCGGACGGCAACCTTGAGCCCGTCGGCGGTGAGCGGTCCGATCAGCACGCGCTCGGCATCCTCGGAGCGCGGGGTGCGCCGAGCCGCCGGCAAGCAGGCTGGCCGCCTTGGGACTTGCCGGCCGGCCGAGGGCGCCCACATCCCGATCGCCGACGCCGCCGAACAGCGCGGCCGGCGGTCGATCGATCCTCATCGCGCCCTCGGGCCTGGTCGATGGTGACGACGCCGGCGTGGGTGCGCCGGATGCCGCCGGCGCACGGCAGCCCGCAGCTCGGCCGATCGGAGCTCCCGGTCGCATTCGGTGTACTCCAGCGCGACCGTCGACAGGTGGCGGGCGGCGGACTGGAGCGCAGTCTCGCCATAGTGCCCGCGGAGAGCCCCGCGCATGCATTCGCGGACCGCATGGCGGGCTTCGCGATGAACTCTCTGTTCGCGAGCGCGCTTGCTCGCCGAGCCGTGCCGCGATGCACTCGCCTGCGCGCCGGTGTGGTGCGCTCCCGCGTCAGGCGGCCGGACCGCGCCCGCCGTGGCGGAGCCGAGACCTCCATGGACGGCCATCAGGACCCCCGTCGTCACGGTCGCCGCGAGTGCCGCTTGCGTCAGCACTCCCGCCAGCCCCTTCGCCCCACCGGCCTTGCCCGCCAGGGGGCCACGGACCCGCAGCACCCTCAGCGCACGCGCCACGGCGCCCAGCGGAGTGCCGATACCGATCGCCGAGAGCGAGGCATCCGCCGAGAGCGTCCGGCGTGCTCGTGTGAGCAGCGACTTCACGGCCGAGACCGTCGTCTGCTGGCGCTCGGCGATCTCGCCGTAGCTGCGTCCTTCGAAAGCATGACCGACGAGGGCGTCGCGCTGGCGCGCCGGAAGCTCGTGCACGGCTTCCATCAGCCAAGCGATCCACTCGCTCTGCTCCACCGCCGCAGGCACGCTCTGATGGGCGGTGCCGTACCCGCGCTCCTCGATCTCGTCCGTCGTCCTCGCGCCGCGAGTCGCGTTGACGGCCGCGTTGCGAACGATCGTGAACAGCCACGCCCGCGGGTGCTCAGGGCGGGTGCCCGCCGCGATCGCGCGGTGGGCTTTCAGGAGCGCCTCTTGGACGACATCCTCGGCCAGGCTCGCGTGCTCGCCCAGCTGCCGCACAGCGAACAGCGTGAGCTCGCGCCGGTGAAGCTTGACGAGCTCCTCGAACATCTCCTCCCACGGATCTTCAGCAGACCTCATCAGAACTCCCTTCCAAACGGTCAGGCCCCCATAGGGCTTCTCGATGGTAGACGTAGTCACCGCAAAAAGGTTGCGCTCGAATCCCAGGCGCCTTGGCTACACCGTCGTGGGGGAGGAGCTCGCTAAGGTAGGCGCGCCGGCAGAGATCGGTACCGACTGTGTGGGGGTCAGGGCGAGAGTTGGGCGGCTCACGTCGTGAGGGTCTTGGCTTGAGATCCGAGGTCTCGCCCTCCCCAGGGCGCCTCTCGCAGCAGAGCCTCTGGCGTAAGCTTTTGCGAGGCCGACCTGAACACGCCGCAAGACTGCATTGGGGCATCTGGACGTCACAAAGTTCGCCGAAAAGGCCTTCACACCCACACCGATCGGGGAGCCCCTCGAGGCGGTGAGCCAGGGGTGAGCTGCTGTCACTAGCTTGAGAGTGGCGCGCTCTCATCGCTGAGCGGCGACGCCTCCTTGTCCTATGTACGGCTACTCGAGTAGCAGGGCGAGCACCGGCGCGGGCAGTGCCCATGCACGGTTAGAGGAATCGAGGACTGTCCGTGTAGCCACCACGCCCGCAGAGAACTTCCCCTCGATCACCCTCGCCTCGGCACGCCATCCGGACGACACCCACTTCGACTCGATCGGCACGGTGTGTGCCGCTCCCGAGGGGCTCGGCACGGCTAGGGGGGCGAAGTCGATTTCCTTCCCTCCGCCCGTTCGCAGATAACCGATGGAGTCGTCGTTCTCCCATCGCCCAGGCTCGAGATCATCGACGGCCCGGGCCAGCGCAAGGCCGAGACACACCTCGGTGAGACGACTGAAGTCAGGGCGTGAGAGTCCGGCCCTCAGCTGCGAACCAAGCCATGCGAGCACGGGGTCGCAGAGGTAGAGCTTTGACTGCGCTCCAGCCACCCTGCACCCGTTCTCATCGACCTGGTGGCACCAGATCGCCGCGTAGGTGCGGACGAGACGCACGAGACGCAGGTCGGCCGTCTGGCGGCTTCCATAGCCGAGATCATCGGCGAGCGCTCGGCGGTTCAGTGGCGAGGTGCAGCGACTCTCGATCGCGGACAGGAGCTTCGGCACCGAGTCCTCCCCGGCCTCCGGGTCCACGTCTCGATGCAGCCACGCCGCCAGGTCCTCAAGGAACGCCTCACTAACCTCGCCGGTCTTGTGGTGCTCTGCGACCGCGCGCGGAAAGCCGCCCGAAGTGAGGTACGCCTGCCAGGCGAGGTCGAGGTCGTCCACGAAGAGCTCAAGAGACTCCGCAATGAGGAGGGCGGCCTCGTCCTGGAGCGCCCACGGTGGGAGTGAAACGGGCAGGGGAATCTCCCTGCCCGTGGCGGCGAGCACGTCTCGGAAGCTCATCGGGTGGAGGATTCGCGACCTTCTCCTCGCGGAGGCCCCGGCTCTGCCGGCGAGGAGGTCGCGCTCCACCTCCGCCTCCTCCTCCCAAGAGGAGCCGGTGCATATGACCGTGTCGGCGCCGAGCTCGGTGTTGTCGCGGAGGTACTTGAGCGCCTGTGTCCAGCCCTCAAGGCCGGTCACCTCGTCCAGCAGCCAGACGCGACGTGTCTGGCCCGCGGATCGGGTGAGCTCCCGGCCGAGCTTCGCCACTCGATTCAGGTCAGACGCGCGCATCCCGTCGGTCGGCACGTAGACGAGCTGGCGCGGATCCACGTCCCCGCGTCCGCAGAGGCGCGCGGCCGTATCCTTCAGTAGCACGGACTTGCCGACCCGCCGAGCTCCACGCAAGACGACGAGCTTGTCGTCGATCGGGCCGTCAGCCACATCGTCGAGTAGGCCTGAGCGATAGCCCAAGTCATAGGCAGCCCTGGCGCGAAGCATCTGGTCGCTCTGCACCCAGGCGAGGGCGTCTGTGCTCGTTGCCGCCGCGCGCCACCATGGGTTGCGATCGCGGAGCCGCTCGCGGAGTTCGTCATCCCTCATAGCATGAGCGTATCAGAATAGCCCCGGTTTTGGTAAGAATATAGGGCACTTACCTCCCCGGTCTTGGTAAGTTTATGAGCTACGCTATCTCGTCCTGCGCGCAACCCTGACACACAGGGGCCCTGCGAGAATCGCCTGGGGCCCCCGGAAGCTCTGATCCGGTGAGCGTGCTACAGCGACGCGTCTGTGGTTGCTGTTTGCGGGGTTTGCGCACGGACAATGCGCAACCGTTCGGATATGGCGCGCGCTGGCAAGGTGACCGTTTCTGTCGATACTTCGATCGTGGAGCAAGCGCGTGCGCAGCTAGGCGAGACCGTCTTCGCTCGCAGATGCCCGTCGTGAGCTCCAAGGCGAAGAGCGCGCCACCGACGAGCACTATCGCTGAAGGGCAGCTGGCGCTAGCGCCGCGTACGCTCACACGCGCCGCTGGCGCTGCGCGGTGTGCCTGACGGCCAGCAATATCAGCCTGACC
Organism: Solirubrobacteraceae bacterium; assembly: GCA_025451035.1. Taxonomy (GTDB): domain Bacteria; phylum Actinomycetota; class Thermoleophilia; order Solirubrobacterales; family Solirubrobacteraceae; genus Palsa-744. Next base: position 19,724 of record JANWLE010000001.1, on the reverse strand, counting down.
ACGGCGACGTGCCCGCGCGTGCCGATCACGAGGGCGCGGTAGAGCCGGCCGACCGCGCCCGGGAATTCGGCGCGCGTCTCGGCGCTCACGCGGCAGCGGCCCGCGCCGATCGGCTGCAGGCGGAAGATGAGCGCATAGCGGGAGAAGCGATGGCGCCCCACCAGCGCCAGCTCGTGGTCGACCAGCGCCGAGCTGACGTGAAAGCCGGGCAGCCTCGAGCCGGCCGCGAGCGGGCGCGGCCCGGAGCGCCCGTCATCTTCGCAGGCGAGGACTCGTGCGATGGCGGTCGCGAGCGGCGCGGCGAAGCTGCGTTCGACGACCTCCACGAGCGCCCGCCAGACCTCGTCGGGCTCGGCCTTGACCGTGCCCGCGTGCTCGTCGATGCATGGCAGCTCTGAGCTGTGCACGTCTTGCCCCGCGAGCATCAGCTCGCCGCTCCCGAGGGGTCACCCGTCCAGAAGTCGCGCGCCAGCGCGCGACGCTCCCGCCAGCGCTCGCCGTCGGTGATGAAGCTGAGGATGCCCTTGGCCTGGTCTGCATCGGCGATCTGCCAGGCCCCGTTGACGGCGCCCGTCAGCCCCGCCGAGAGCGCCTCGAAGCCCTGGGCGGTGTGCAGGTCGGCCTCGACGCCCCGGTCGATGATGAACTTCAGCTGCCTGAGCGCCTGCTGGTTCTTGGACAGCAGGACCTCGACGAGCGCGTCGAGCTCCTCGCCGAGACGCTCGCTTGGGACCACGCGGTTCCACAGGCCGAGCTGCACCGCGCGCGCGGCGGGGTGCAGCGCGCCGAGCAGGTTGATCTCCTTGGCCATGCGCCTGCCGATCAGCCGCGCCATGCGGGTGGTGCCGCCCCACCCGGGCGTGATGCCGACGTCGACCTCCGGCATCCCCCACCTGGCGCGTTCGGTGGCGATGACGAAGTCGCAGGCCATCGTGATCTCGAGACCCCCGCCAACGGCGTACCCATCGACGGCCGCGATCGTGATCTTGTCGAGCTCGGCCAGCTCGTCCGCCATGCGCTGGTAGCCGCGCACCCGCCTGACGATGCCGTTGGCGTCCCCCCACGCTCCCATCTCAGTGATGTCATCGCCAGCGCAGAACGTCTCGCCCGCGCCGCTGATCACCAGCACCTTCACGCTCTGGGAGTCGCGCACGATCTCGAGCGCGCGCGCCAGCTCCTGCGAGAGCTGCATCGACAGCGCGTTGCGGCGCTCCGGGCGCTTCAGCGTGATGCGCGCCAGCGGTCCGTCCTCCTCATAGAGCATCTGCTCGAAGGCGCCCGCGCCCTCGGGGGCCAGCCGCGCCTTCTGGGCGAGCGCCGCCGAGGCGGGGTCGTCGATCACGTAGCGCCAGCCGCCGTCATCCTGGCGACGGGCGACCTCGGCGCTCGTGCCCTCGACACCCGCGCTCGAGTCATCGCCTTTGCCGAAGCTCATGCGCCAGCGGTTTGACATCAGCGCGATGTCGCCGACGATCACGGCACGGCTACTGAGTGACGTGATCTTCGGCTCGGCGGCGAGCAGCGCCTGCAGCTGAGAGCGCACCGCCTCGCTGCCGCTCGCCTGCGCGCCGTCGGGGCCGACCAGCGTCGCCCGCGGCTCGTACAGGCGCACCAGCCCGTCGAGGTCTTTCGCGTTGACGAGCTGGGCGAACGAGCGGTGCAGGTCCTCGGGGTCGTTGATCACCATGGCGCGCGCCTCCTATCTGCTTGACAGATATATCGTACCGCTATATCGTGACGATACATGAAATTGAGTGGGACCGCGTCGGTGATCCTCGGCATGCTCCGCATCAAGCCGATGTCCGGCTACGAGATCAAGCAGGCCGTCGACGAGTCGACCGCCTTCTTCTGGGCGGCCAGCTACGGTCAGATCTACCCGGAACTGCGCCGCCTGGAGCGCGCCGGCCTGGTGCAGGGCGAGCCCGCGCCCCGCGGGGCGCGCCGGCGCAACCTCTACACGCTCACCGCCGAGGGCCACGAGGTCCTCGAAGCCTGGCTTGGAGAGCCGCCTGCGCCGCCCGAGCTGCGCTTCGAAGGGCTCTTGAAGCTGTTCTTCCTACGCGCCGATGAGCGCGAGGTCGCGCAGCGCCACCTGCACACGATGAAAGACCAGAACGTGGCTGCGCTCGAGCGCCTGCGCGAGATCGAGCCCCGCGCCCGCGCCCTACCAGACGGGTCTCAGCTCTTGGTTCTGCGCGCGGGCATCACCGCGCTGGAGGCGACCGAGCAGTGGCTCGAGCACGCCGAAGACAGACTCACCAAGCCGCCGCCTCAGCGCAAGCCGCGGTGAGGCGCTCGCGAGGGCTACTGCTCGCTCTCGGCGTCCTCTGGGTGGCGGACCACGACCACCGGGCGCGTGGAGCGCTCCAGCACGTGCTTTGAGGTGCTGCCGAGCAGCCGCGAGCGCAGACCCTTGAGCCCGCGCGAGCCGATCACGATTGCCGCGGCGTCGTGCGTGTCGGCTTCGTGCACGATCGTCTGGGCGGTCTCGCTCTCGTCCTCCACCACCAGCGGCCGGGCGTCAAGACCGGCGGCCACAGCCAGCTTCTTGCCGTCCTCGGCGATATCGCGAGCGTGATCCGCGGCGGCCTTGTCGACCTCACGGAACACGGTGCTGTCATAGGGCATCATCGTCGTGCCGAGGCCGGTCGCGTCAGGCACAAGCGTGAAGTCGGCGAGCGCCGGCTCCCACACCGTCAGCACGATCGCGCGGCCAGGCGCGAACAGAGCGCCAGCCTGCTGAACGGCAGCCCGTGCCGCGGTCGACCCGTCATAGGCGATCAGGATCGGGCTTCGCGCGCTCATCGCCGAGCAGCCTACCCCACCCGCCGCTGGGGGCGGGCCTTCGCCGGGCGGCGCTAGGGCAGCTGCGAGCGGGAGGAGACGACCCCCAGCACCTCCTGCTCGAGCTCGCCGCCGCCCCGCGCGCTGGCCAGCTCGAGGACGTTCTCTGCGCGCCGCCACGGCCGAGCGCGCGCCATCCACAGCGAGACGGCGGCGAGCAGCACCCCGCACAGCACCCAGCCGAGCGCCCCAGCTTCCACGCCGACGTACTTCAACCCCGAGGCGAAGATCACGAACGCGATCCCCGGGCGGACATAGCGGTCAGGGACGCTGGCGGAGAACATCGAGCCGATGAGCACGGCGGGGACGCTGCCGATGATGAGCGAAGCGGTGACGCCCACCTCGACATGGCCGAACGCGAGCGCCCCGAGCGCTGCGGCGGCGGTCAACGGCACCGCCTGGGAGAGGTCGGTGCCGACCAGCTGCCCGGCGCTGAGCGCCGGATACAGAAACAGCATGAGGATGATCATCAAGGACCCAGAGCCCACCGAGGTCATGCCGACGACCACGCCGCCGAGCATGCCCACGAGGATCGTCGGCAGCGGCCTGACGCGCACCTCGTGCACCACCCCGGTGCGCTCGCGGCCGGAGTGGTTGTCGAGCAGGTAGCGGAGCACCATCGCGCCCGCGCCCAACAGCAGCGCCGCGCCGAGCGCCACCTCGACGTGTTCCTGCGCCTGCTTGGCGTGGCCCATGAGGTGCAGAAGATACGCGCCGAGGAAGGCCATCGGGACAGAGCCGAGGACCATCCAGCCGACCAGACGCAGGTTGGCGGTACCGCGGCGTATGTGCACGGCGGCACCGAACGGGCGCATCAGCACGGCCGCGACCAGGTCGCTCGAGATCGCCGCCGAGGGCGCCACCCCGAACAGCAGGATCAACATCGGGGTCATCAGCGCGCCACCGCCGGCGCCGGTCATCCCCACGAGGACGCCGACAATCGCGCTGCCGAGAACGATGAATGGATCGATGTGCATGCCCGTAAAAACCCGCCTTTAGTTCGTCCCGCTGTCCTCGGCGCGGTCCCCAGCCGCAGCGACTCATGCTAGTGAGCCCGTGGCGAAAGCCTCTCGACCAACCCAAGAAAGCCTATCTTTTAAGTGAGGATAGCCACCCTTGCCAAGGAAGTCAATCACCTAAGTGAGGATTATGCGCCGAGTGCTCCGCGAGGCCCCTAGCAATGAGCGGGAGCTGTTGCTAAGTTGACTAGGTGCGAACGACTGTGAGACTGGACGATGATCTGCTCACGGCGGCCAAGCGGCGTGCGGCAGCACAGCAGACGACCTTGACGGCCCTGATCGAGGATTCGCTCAGGCGAAAGCTTGAGGAGAGCCCAGATCGGCCATTCGAGGCGCGGCCCGTCAACCCCGGCGAAGAGGGAGTCGATCCGCGTGACTCCGCTTCGTTGCGCGGGCTGATGGACCACCTGTTGCGCTAGCAGCCACCGGACGCCTGGGCCGCTCATGCGAGCGCCGCAGCCGAGCGCGGGCCACACGGGTCAGCTGGGAGCAAGCCCGGCGCCCGACCCGTACGCTCTACTGCGACCTACGCTCATCGGCAGCGATTGGCCGCGACCACGAGGAGGAAATCGAACGTGACCCTGCAGCTTGGCGACACCGCACCGGATTTCGAGGCGCAGACGACCGCGGGCCCGATCCGCTTCTACGACTGGATCGGCGACTCCTGGGCGGTGCTGTTCTCTCACCCAAAGGACTTCACCCCGGTCTGCACGACCGAGCTCGGCTACATGGCGAAGATCAAGCCGGAGTTCGACCGCCGCGACGTGAAGATCATCGGCCTGTCTGTCGACCCCGTCGACCGGCACAGCGAGTGGGCGCGCGACATCGAGGAGACCCAGGGCCACGCGCCCAACTACCCCGTGATCGGCGACGCGGACTTCAACGTCTCCAAGCTCTACGGCATGCTGCCGGCAGACACCTCCGGTGACCCGGCGGCGCGCACGCCCGCCGAGAACCAGACGGTGCGCAACGTGTTCGTGATCGGCCCGGACAAGAAGATCAAGCTGATCCTCGTCTACCCCATGTCGACCGGGCGCAACTTCGACGAGGTGCTGCGCGTCCTCGACTCGCTGCAGCTGACGGCCAAGCACCAGGTCTCAACCCCGGTGAACTGGAGCCCGGGCGAAGAGGTGATCATCTCGGGCTCCGTCTCTGATGAGCAGGCCAAGGAGATCTACCCCGACGGGTGGCGCTCGCCGCGCCCATACATCCGGATCGTGCCGCAGCCAGGCGAGCCCGTCGCCTCCTAGCGCTGGCCGCGGGCTGGCGCTAGGCCGAGACGCCGGTGCGCAGCATGCTGCGCACCGCCAGCGCGCCGAAGAGCACCAGCAGGCCGGCGAGCGAGACCAGTGCCGGCCAGGTCTGCCCCCAGCTGAGCGTTTCGGTGAAGCCCTGCCTGACCCCTTCGAGCACGTGGGTCACAGGATTGATCCTCGAGACGGTAGACAGCCAGCCGGTCAGTCCCTGACGCGGCGCATAGGCGGTGGTGAACAGCACGGCGATGAAGCCCGCGATCTGCATCAGGGGGGCCGCCTGCTGGGTGCGCGCCCGCAGCGCGACCGTCACCCCCCAGAACGCCATCACGGCGGCGAGCCCCATCACCAGCACCGCCGCGAGCAGGAGGGCGAGCAGCCCCGGCCAATGCACCCCCCACAGCACCGCCACAGCCAGCAGGAAGCTCGCTGGCATCAGCGCGCGCACCGCCGCGGAGGCGACCAGGCCGGCCAGCAGCGTGATCCTGGGGGTCGGGCTGAGCAGCAGCCGGTCAAACCACCCCTGCTCGATGTCGCGCGCGAGGTTCACGCCGGTGGCGGCGCCGGTGAAGCTCGCGCCCTGCAGAAAGCCGACGGGCACGATGAACGTCCTGAAGCTGGTCGCGTGGTAGAAGGACAGGTGAGCAGCCCGCCCGAACACCGCCGAGAGACCGATCATGAAGATCGTCGGCGCGAGCACTCCCGGGATCGCGGCGCCCGGCACGCGCGCTATCTCGTTCAGCGCGCGGCGCACGAGGGCGATCACGATGCGGACGTTCTCGCTCATGCCTCGCGCAGCCTTCCCCGCAGCGCGAGCACCGACAGGACGCTCGCGACCAGCGCGACCGCCGCGGCGGCCGCGAGGCCTTCGAGCACGGCGGAGGGCGAGATCGCGGCGATGATCGGGTTGCGCATGCCGTCCGCGATGTAGCTGAGAGGGTTGTATGCGGCGACCGCGTCCGCGGGCGAGGACAACAGCCCGCGCGGGAAGAACGCCGAGGAGATGAACAGCACGACGAACACCAGCGGGAAGATTCCCTGCACCATCGAGGCGTTCTTGGCGCGCAGCGCCAGCACCATGCCGATCGCGCCGAAGCCCGTGCCCGCGATCGCGCCGATCGCCACCACCAGCGCGAAGCCGCCCGCTCCCGCCTGAATCTGGGCGCCGAAGACGAGGCCCGCCACGAGGAAGTAGACCACCTGGGCAATGGCGATCACGCCGCCGGCGAGCAGCCGGCCGAGCACGATCGAGACGCGCGGGATCGGAGCGGCCGCGAGACGGTCGAAGAAGCCGCCCTCGATCTCGAGCGCCACGGCGATGCCGAGTTGCACCCCGGCGAGCAGCAGCGACTGCAGGATCGCCGCGGCGAGCTGGAAGTCGAGGAAGCCGTGCACGCGAGGGAAGCCGGGGAGCGTCGTCGTGTGCGAGAGACCGCCGACATTCACCGCGAGCATCAGGCTCGGGAAGATGATCATCGGCGCCAGCAGCTGCGGCCGGCGCAGCGAGTTGCGTAGCGCCCGCCTGGCGAGCGCGATCGTCACCCTCATCGCGGCGCGTGGCCGTCGGCTGACGCCTGCACGAGGGGAGCCTCCTCGCCGTAGGGGTCCCTCTCCCCCTGCTCTGCGGCATCCTCGCCCTCGAGATGGTGGCCGGTCTTGGCCAGAAAGACGTCGTCGAGCGTCGGTTCGATCAGCTCGAGTGACGCGATCTCGAGCCCCGCTTCATCGAGCGCCCGCACGACGGGCGCGATCGCGCTTGACCCCTCACGCACCGCGACCGAGACGTGGCAGCCGGCGTCCGGCGGGCGCAGCTGCCCGAAGGCGCCCAGCGCCTGCCGTGCGGCCGCGGCACCGTCGGAGCTGGTGAGCGTCACATCGAGGTGAGGGCTGCCCACCTGCGCCTTCAGCGCCGACGGCGTGCCCTCGACGACAAGCTTGCCGGAGTCGATGATCCCCACACGGTCGGCGAGCTGGTCGGCCTCCTCGAGGTACTGCGTGGTGAGGAACACGGTGGTGCCCTCGTGCTTGAGGCGCCGCACCTCCTCCCACAACGTCAGCCGCGACGCCGGGTCAAGGCCGGTTGTCGGCTCGTCCAAGAAGAGCACGGCCGGCTCGTGGATCAGCGCCATCGCCAAGTCCAGTCGCCTGCGCATGCCGCCCGAGTACGTGCCGACCCGCCGATCCTGAGCGTCCGACAGGCCCACGCGCTCGATCAGCTCCGCACCGCGCTCGCGTACCGCGCGCTTGGGGATGCCGTGCAGTGTGGCCTGCAGCTCGATCAGCTCCCTTCCGGTCATCAGCAGATCGAGCGCCGCTTCCTGCAGAGCGACGCCTATGCGCCGGCGAACCTGTGCCGGCTGGCGTGCCACATCGAAGCCAGCCACGCGGGCGCGCCCGCCCGTCGGCCGCAGCAGCGTGACGAGCATCCGCACCGTCGTGGTCTTGCCCGCGCCGTTGGGACCGAGGAAGCCATACACCTCTCCCGCGTCAACCGCAAGATCGATGCCGGCGACCGCCTTGATCGCCCCCTTGAATTCCCGCTCGAGTCCCTGTGCCTCGACAGCCACGTCCACCGTGCGAAGCAGTGTATAGAGGCTCCCAGCCACGGCCCGCCTTGGGTCCCTGGGGACGCGCCCGGCGTCGCCCACTCTCTGCGCTCGCCCGTTCGCCGCGATCCGCTCGCCTGCTTGGCGATGACCGCCGCGGACGGCCGGCTGGCTTGTATGCGAGAGGCGCCTGTGCAGTTCGCCGCCGGGCGGGTGACCTGTACAGCGCCGCCGAACCTCCCGTCCAGACAGGCTCGAGCGCCGCGAAGCGCGGACTCACTCAATCGTCGGCTGCGTGTCGGCGCGTCTCTCCAGCACGGCGTTGTGAACCTGCTCGGTGAGCGTGTTTATCTTCGCCGCGAGGGTGTGGATCTGCTCGGTCAGGTCCGTGTTCTTCTGCAGCAGTTCCGTCTGGGACTGCCCGAGCTCGTCACGGTGCTTGGCGGCCGCCTCCTCGTTTGCCTTATCGGTGCGAGTCTGCGCCTTCTGGGCGATGATCACCAGCGCGCCGGTGTAGAAGGCGACGGCCGAGAAGACGAGGTTGAGCAGGATGAACGGCGCTGGGTCAAACCCCTGCCCGTTGAGCAGGCCATGCCAGGAGTTGCTCAGAAAGTGAACGACGTGGTTGGTGAGGATCCACGCCAGGATGACCACGGAGCTGACCACCAGAAAACCGACTGTCCCCATGCCGCTGGCGACGGCCTCCGACATGCGCTCCATGAAGCTCGAGCCGCCCGCGTACGGCGAGGCACCGTGCTTGCTGTCGGTGTAGTGCTTGTGGTGGCGCAGCGGGTCCCTTTCACTTACCGCAATGTTGCTGTCGCTCTCAGCCATCCCGTCCCTTTCGGTTCTCCTCGCGACCGTGGCGATCGCCCAACGCGCCTTATCGAACCGCATCCCCAGGACGGCTTTCCGCGCGAGCGGCGTGAGACGACCCCTAGCCCGCGAGAACCGCCTGCTATAGCATCGCTGCGCGGTCAGCACGCAGCGTCAAAAAGGGGGCCTTACACTTGCAGCCCAGCACCCAGGTCGACCCGTCTGAGCTCATAGCTCTTCCCGCGCTCGAGCTAGCCCGCCGCGTGCGCGAGCGCCAGACGAGCCCCACCGCGATCGTCGAAGCTCACCTCGAGCGCATCGACGCGCTCGAGCCCACCATCAACGCGTTTCAGGTAATCCGCCGTGCAGAGGCGCTCGCTGAAGCCGAGCGGCTGGACGAGCATCCGCAGCTGACGCAGCTCCCCTTGGCGGGCGTGCCGGTCGCGATCAAGGACAACGTCGACGTGGCTGGATTGCCGACCAGGCACGGCTCCGGGGCGACCGGCACGCAAGCGGCCGAGCAAGACGACGAGCTCGTCAGGCGGCTGAAGGCCGCCGGCTGCGTCGTGGTCGGCAAGACGAAGCTGCCGGAGCTCGCGATCTGGCCGTTCACGGAGTCGGCGGCGTTCGGCGACACCCACAACCCGTGGGATCCGGCGCGCACCCCGGGCGGCTCCAGCGGCGGCAGCGCGGCCGCGGTGGCCGCCGGGATGGCCGCGCTCGCGCTCGGCTCAGACGGCGGCGGCTCGATCAGGATCCCCGCCGCCTGCTGCGGCCTGTACGGGCTAAAGCCGGCGCCCGGCCTCGTGCCGATAGCCGGCGGCGGCGATGAGCACTGGTATGGCCTGAGCTCCTTCGGTCCGCTCGCGCGGACGGTCGCCGACGCCGCGACAGCGCTTGACGTGCTCGCGTCTAGCAATGCCTACAGCGACCCGCAGCCACCCGCGCGCAGGCTGCGCATCGCCCACTCGGCTCGCCATCCCACGATCGGCGCGCGCGCGAGCACGGCCGTACGCGAGGCGCTCGAGGAAGCTGTGAGCCTGCTCGCCGGCGCGGGCCACACGACGCTAAAGGCGCGCGTCCCCTATCCCGCCGATCTCGCTGTGCGTTTCGGCACCCGCTGGCTCGCCGGTATCGCGCAGGACAGCGAGCGTCTCCCCGCCGCCGCGCTGGAGCCGCGCACACGCAGCATGGCGCGACTCGGGCGCCTAGCGCAAAGACGCGTAAAGCCCGTCTCGGCGGGCGCCTTTGCGCGGCGGATGGACGCCTGGTTCGAGCAATACGACCTGCTGATCACGCCGACCCTGGCGCACGCCGCAGTGGCGCTCGGGAAGTGGTCCGGCAAGGGCTGGATCGCCACCGCGCTAGGCGTCAGCAGCTGGCTCTACACCACCCCGTGGAACCTCGCGGGCCTGCCGGCCGCCTCGCTTCCCTTCGGCCTCGACGATCACGGCATGCCGCTGGCGCTGCAGGTGATCGGCCCCAGAGGCAGCGAGCTGACGATACTCGAGCTCTCGCGCCAGCTCGAGCGGCTGCGCCCCTGGCGCCAGCTCGCTCCGGAGCTGGCCTGAGCGGCTGTCTGGTTCGCGGGCCGATCTCAGACGTGGCTGAGCACCGGCAGCGATGAGTCAAGCAGCGGCTGGAACTTGTGCTCGAAGGAGCCGAGGACCTTCAGGACCGTGTCGCAGCGCTCGCAGACCAGCTTCATCTCCAGCTGGTCGGCGACGGTGGCGCTGCGGCTGAGGGTCGCAGTGCAGCTGCCGTCGTGATGATCGGTGCACATCGCGCGTTCTTCCTGGACGTTGGTGTCGATCGGGCCCACTACACACAGATACGACCCGATTGGGATGCTTCTCTATATCGACAACTCCGACGATCGCCTAAAGGTGTGTCACCTCAACATAGGTTTTTGCGGGGTTCTATCGTTAGGCGCGCGCGAGCGCGCCCTCGCTCGCCGGCGAGCAGGCGTTGGATAGGTCCTGACCTGCCGGGCCGCGGCGCGTTACAGCTTCCGAGCCCTGCCTCCGACGTGGATGGAGGGTCGGCTCATCCCAACGGGTACTACAGACCGAGCGAGCTAGGAGAAGGAGAGCCAATGATCCGCAAGATTCTGCTCACAGCCGCAGCGTGCGCATTCATGAGCACACCGGCGTGGGCGCTGCCGAGTCAGGCCAACTCGAACCACGGCAACGCGCCGAATGACACACAGAACAACAACGGCAACCCGGGCGAGGGCCACGGCAAAGGCAAAGGCGGAGGGCAGGATCACGGCCAGAGCCAGGGGCACCACGGCAAGTCGCACAAGTGCATGGCGCACAAGGTCGGCTACGTGGCTTCCGGGACGCTTTCCAGCCAGACCCTCACCAAGAACGAAGACGGCACCTACAGCGGCGAAATCACCGTCGAAGTGACCCAGACCAACCATCACGCGATGGCGGACAAGGGCAAAACCGTCACCTACAAGGTCTCGGGCGTGCACGTGACGCTGGGCGTCAGCGACAGCAACAACGACGGCAGCGTCGGCATCGACGACGCGGTCAAGGGCGACGAGGTGCACGTCATCGGCAAGGTGACAACGCTCGCCAAGAAGTGCGACCAGAGCAGCTTCACCGCCGAAACCACGATCCGCAAGCTCGTCATCACGGCGCCGAGCAGCGCGGGCGCGAGTAGCAGCTAGCAAGGCTGGCAAGCCTGCGGCGCCGCTCGCTTCACCATGAGCGGCGCCGCAGCGCTCCACTGACACCGCTCTCGCGGCCACCTCTACCGCCCGCCACGGAGCGCACCGCACATTACGCGCGCCGCGCGAGCTCGACCGGCCGGGCGCGCGGCGCCTGTCAGCGGCGAGCGAGGATCAGCGTGAGCTCACGCCACTTGAAGGCGCATTCCACCTCGGCGAAGCCCGCCTGGTCTAGCCACTGGATCTGCTCGCACAGGCCAGCCAGCCGGTCGGCCGGGTCATCCTGCGGGCGACCGATGGCGCGACGGAAGCGCTCGTGCTCGCTGACGCTCGCGCTGGCGACGAGGTCGAGATTGGCGAATACCCCGCCGACGGCGAGCAGCGAATGGATTTCGCCGAAGAGGGTGCGCTTGCGCTCGTGCTCGAGGTGGTGAATCGCGAGCGCCGAGACCACCGCGTCACAGCGCGGCAGCTGACCCAGCGGTCGCGTCAAATCGTGTTTTTGCAACTGCACGAGGGCGTCGCCTGAAAACCGCTCGGCGGCGCGCTCGAGCATGGGCTCGGAGAAGTCGGTGCCGATCGCCGCGGCCTGCGGATAGCGCTCGCGGATGAGGGCGATCGTCCGCCCGTCGCCGGTGCCGAGGTCGAGCACCTGCCCCAGCCGCGCCGGCAGGGCGTCGAGCAGGAGCCCCTCCGCAATCTCGCGGTGGGGGATCTCGCGCGAGAGGTACTCGGCTACCTGCCCGGGGTCACGCCAGCCATCGCCCATGCCCGGGACGATACCTGCGTTTAACTGCTGTGCGCAGAGAGCTCACTGTGCGATCTCGCCCATCCTGCCGAGCTGGTCGAGCGCCGCCAGCAACTGGGTGTAGGTCTCGGGCGCGGCGCAGGCGGGGTCGAGCTTGCCTATCGCGCCAGCGGCGCACCCCAGGCGCACGAGCACATCCGGGACGGCGCTCTCGGGGATGGCGCTGACATTGGCTCCGCGGTAGTTGGAGAGGATCGCCCTGATCGCGCCGGGCAGTCGTTTGCCGTCGACACTGCCGTCGGCATTCAGATACGGCAAATGCCAGCTGCGCGGGTCAGAGGGATCACCCACATAGGCAAAACACGAAGCGGGCAGCTTGTACTTGCCGTGCAACGGCACCTCGCCCGTCGCCTGCTGTTGCCCTCGCGCGTCGGCTCGCGACTCAGCCTGCCTTTCCGGTAGCTGCCCGTCGAGCTGCGGTGGCTGACGGTAAATGCCGTGGACGCTCAGCCACCACAGCGCCTGCTGCGGGTCGCCGTGCTCGAGGCGGCAGGCGATCCGCTGCTGCAGCCCGCCGCTGCGGACGTCGGCCGCATACAGCACCACGCCGTCGCTGACGGCGATGCTCGCCACCTTCTGCTCGTGGGCTAGCGGCGCGCCTGCTCCAGCGCACGGTCGCGCGCGCTGCTATGCCATGCCAGGGCGCCGGGCGTCTTCGCCTCGACTATCAGGTACTTGATGCCGAGCCGGGTCAGCAGCAAATCGGGATAGCCGACCTGATGGTTAATGTCGCCGATCGACCAGTCGAGCACTGATGTGAAGAGATCCTCCAGTATGCACTCGGTAGCCTGCTCCGCCGCGTGACCGAAGCGCTCGCGCTCGCGCAGGCGCTCTGAGCGCTTGAGCTGAAATCCATCCCAGGCGCCGGCGATCCGCCGCAGGCAGATCTCTTCTGACGCAAGATGCCCCTCGCTGCTCATGAGCCTCTAAGCAGACATCGTGAACGCGAGAGCGCTCGCGTTTACAGCGACGGCTCGCACCGGCACCCGCGCGCGGGTCAGCACTCACAGCCTGCCAGCGACGATCGCCAGCGTGATCTTTCACCCGCGCCGGCGCGGAGCGCCGGTGCCGCGCGATACCAACACGCGGTGAACAGGGCGGTGTCCGGCGAGCTGCGATCCCATGCTCGCCGGACACCGCGAGCTGCGGGAGGATGCTGAAGCAGGCTTTACCCCGAAAACGGCGGGCGGCAAACCTACTTTTTTCCGACGCGGGGGGCCCATCCGCGACGGTCACTGCAAGTGGCTGACTGTCATTATCGAGTTACTTGTACTACGCTTCTAACGAAATTTGTCAGGAGGACGCTCAGACAGCCGGCCTGGTTGAGGGAGCAGGTCGTTCTCGAGGGGCTCGCCGTAAACCCAGCGATCCACTTCAGAGCGGCCGACCGATACCAGGCTGCTAGTAAAGAATCTGTCCTGAGAGCCTGATATTCACACGCATAGTCGCCTGACCATAACCCGGAAAGAAAAGGAACTTATGAGCGATTTCCTTGATCAGAAGCGCGCGGAGATAACCAAGCGCCTGAACGAGCTGAAGCCCATGGTGGAGGAGTATCAGCGGCTTGAGGAGGCCTCCCGGGCACTCGCCGGGGTGACCGGCTCGCGTCTGCCGGCTCCCACAGCGAGGGCTTCGGCACCGGCGGCCAAGCGTGCCGGCAGCACCCGTCGTCGCGGTCCCGGCCGTCCGCGTAAGATCGCCACGACGGCTACCGCTTCCTCGGCTGCCGCCACGACCCCGAAGCGCCGCGGCGGAGGCCGCCCGAAGGGAAGCGGCCTGCGCGCCGCTCAGGCAGTTGAACTGGTCGGCAAGAATCCCGGCATCACGATCCCTGAGCTCGCGGGCAAGATGGGTATCAAGCAGAACTATCTCTACCGAGTTCTGCCGCCCCTTGAAAAGGAAGGCAAGATCAGCCGGCAGGGCCGCGGCTGGTTCCCCGCAGGCTCCTAGCGTCTGCTCGCCGCCTGGCAGGCGGCGGCGCTGCACGTCGAGATCGCTCGGCGTCTAATTACGGTCAGTCCACCACAACGACTATCTCGTTGTGGTGGCCGACCGCGCTCTGCACCTGGGGCTGGATCGGCTCCAGCACGGGCGCGCGGTCACTCAGCAATTGGGCGACGCGCTGTCCCTGCGCTTGTGCGCCGGGCGGGTAGAAGATGAACGTGCCTGGTCCGAGCGAGGCGCCGATGTTGCCTACGTGCGCGACATGCTCGTGAGCGGCTGAGAGTGTCTGTGCGATTTTGTGCGCGGTGCCGGGAACCGAGCTCGCGTTAAAGACCGCGACATCGACCGGGCCCTGCGAGCCGCCGCGGCCTTTACTGTGCGAGCCGAGCAGTCCCACGGCGAGCGCGATCGCGCCCGCCGTGAGCAGCGCGGCGCCGGCCGCTGCCGCCAGCTTGCGCTTGGCCCGGGCGCTCGTGCGTGTTCGCGCGCTCGCAGCCGCCGGGCGTTCGACGCCGAGCAGCCCGGCCGCCGCGAGCGCGGGGCGCTGACGCGCCTCGAGTGCCATCGCGTGGGCGACCTGTTCGCGCAGAGAGTTCAGCTCACGCTGGCGCGCAATCACGAGCACGGCGAGAGCGCCGAGCACGATCAGTCCCAAAAAGCCGAGCGCCGCGCCCACCCGGTCGAACAGGCTCGCGGTGTTGGCTGCCCGCGGCGGCAGGGCAAAGCCTCTCGCGCCGGAGGAGTTGACATTCGATGCTGCCGAGGTGGAACCGATAACCGGAACAGTCTGCTCGGCCATAGCGAGCATCGTCTGTGGCGAGACGCTGTTGGTCAGCGTGTTCTGGATCCAGTAGGTCGCGTTTCCTTCACGCCACGCGATCACCCTTACCTGTTCGCCGGCGTAGAACAGCGCGTAGGTTCGCGAGCCGACGCGCACCGTCTGGCCCGGGTTGCTGAGCAGCGGCGGATCGGGCCAGGTCGTGCCCTGCACGTCATAGAACTCGCCCAGCGGCCCGCGGTCGATGACCGCGACATAGGCTGGGTGTGAGTGGCCGTGCTGGTCGCGAATCCGATACGCCCGCAATGTGTCAGGTTGCGCGCCGCCGTAGCTGTCGCGCGCGCGGGGGTACTCGATCGCGAACGGCAGATCCGGTGAGGCAGAGCGTGCCTTGGCGAGCGCCTGAGAGGGCGTGGGCGTCAACACCACCGCCGGGCTGTGGGAGTGTTTGGCGCGGCGGGCGGGCCGCGGCGGCGGCGTCAGTTTGTGCTTGGCAATCGGGGCGGTCCCACGCAAGAATGAGCGCACCGATTCGGAGATCTGCTGTGGCGTGGCGGTGTCGTATGTCGCCAGCAGGTTCACCTTGAAAGGGACCTGACGCACAGGCTTTCCCTGCGAGGCGACGAGCAGCCGCAGCAAATCCAGCACCTGGCCGGAGCCGTGCAGGTCGGTTTCGACCGCCCTGCCGAAAATCCGCTCGAACTGTTCACGGTTTTCGAAGAGCGTCGCGCCATACTGCGCCTTGACTTCCAGCAGGAAACGCTGGTCGCGGGCGTCGCGCGTGAGCGAGGTGTCTTCGTGACGGTTGGCCACGAATTCCAGCGCCTGCTGACCGCACAGGCGCTGGTAGCCGGGTTGCAAATTGATTTCGAAATACTGTTCGCCGCCGGGTTCGTTGACGTGGTAGTAGCGGCGGTCGACGGTCATGTAGACACAACCCATTTCGTTCACCGCCCGCTTGAACTTGGGGAAGGTGACCACGAACACGTGGTTGACCGATATGCCGAGCACCCGCTTGATCGTTTCTGTCATCAACTGGATGCCGCCGATCGTGTAGGCGACGTTGATGCGGTTCGTGACCGGCGGCGCGTGCGGCGGGTAGATCGTCACCCGCAGCTCGCGGGGGATCGAGAGCATCGAGATCGTCGGCTTGCTCGGGTCGATCCGCACGAGCAGCATCTCGTTGGAGTGAGGCACGACGAAGCCGTTGGGGTTGTTCTTCGGCGGCGGGCGGCGGTCGTCGCCGACCAGCAGCAGCGTCTGCGGCCCCCCGCTGCTGGCGTGCGCCAGCACCTTGCCGGTGATGCTCACCGCTTTGCTTTCACCGAGCGCGTCGACGATCCTGTTGAGTTCGTCCACCGCGAACACGGCGGTCGCCGCGCCGGAGAGCAGCGCGATCCCGGCGCAAGCCAGCAAGAACCGCTTGACGGTGCGGCGCTGCTGGCGCGGCGGTTCGGACGCAGCCGCGGCGGCGTCCGCCGGCGGCGGGGGCTTGACGGTACTCACGCGCTTTTGATCATCGTTTTCTTGTGCCTCTGGCGTCGCCTCGCGCCGGCGGCGCGGGCGCGAGCGACGCTCCCACTAAAAGCGAAGGCTAGCGGCACGAAACCGGTCGCGAGCGGTCGCGACGCGGCAAGCGCTCAGGCGCCGCTCGCCGCGCGGCGCTTCACCTCCATCAGCCCTAGAGCTGGCTGACAAACGTGTAGATCGCCATCGCGCCCACCAGCATGACGAACAGCCGCAGCGCCCACAGCCCCGCGCGCGCGTAGGCGCTGAGCGCCGCGCGCGGCACCGGACGTGAGGTTTCGGCGACGAACTGGTCGCGCTCGAGATGCATGATCAGCTCGTCCTCGGCGCGCTCCTGGGTCTGCAGATCCTGCTCGCGAATCGGCTCGAGCGCGCGGTCCTCCTCGGCGAGCGCGGCGTGCCTCGAGCTAATCATGCGCCCACCAGGTGGATCGTGCGCAAGAACGAGTCGACCCCATAGGCGGCGCCACACAGCGCGACGAAAGCGACCACCCCGATCGCGACGAGGTTGGTGGAGCGCTTGTTGACCCAGCGGCCCATCAGGTGCTCGTCGTTGGCGAGCATCAGCATCAGCACCAGGCTGACCGGCAACAGGACGGTCGCCAGCACGTTCGCGTTGAGCGCGATCGACAAAAGCGGCGCGCCCGGGATCAGAATCACCAACGCGGCGATCAGCGCCACGCCGACGTTGGCGGCATGGAAGATGTCGACGTTGCGCGGCGAGGCGTTGAAGCTGTGCGAGGCACCCACGCATTCCCCTGCCGCGTACGCCGTGCTCGCCGAGATCGTGAGGATCGCGACCGCTCCGGCCTCGATCAGCCCGAGCGCGAACACCGCCCCGGCCGCGGAGCCGTCCACGTGGCGCAGCGCCTGCGGGAAGCCCGCGCCCGCGAACCCCTGGATGCCCGAGCCGCCGTGCGCGAGCAGCGCCGCGCCGGCGATCAGGGCGCCGATCCCGCAGGCCGCCGCGATCACCGCTCCGAGCGCCGTGTCGTAGCGGCCGTGGGCGACGTCGGCTGGCGTCATGCCCTTGTCCGCCGAGGCGCTCTGCTGGAAGAAGATCATCCACGGCGTGACCGTCGCGCCGATCGTCGAGGCCAGCAGCAACAGCAGCGTGTTGAAGCTGCCGCCCGGCAGCGGCGTGAAGGACAGCGAGCTCGCGAGCGTGCCGGCGCCGGGCTTGACCATGACCGCCGCCACCACGAACAACAGGTTGAACAGGGCCAGACCAAGCACGATCCGCTCCCAGCGCCAGTAGCGCCCGCCGCTGAGCGTGAACAAGACCAGCGACATCCCGAGCGCTACCGCCACCCCCGCGCCAAGGTGGAAATACGCCAGGCCGACACGGATCGCGACGAACTCGGCCACCAGCGTCACGAGGTTGGTGAGCGTCAGGTCGGCCGCGCCGAACCAGCCCCACACACGCCCATAGCGTTGCAGCACCAGCTCGCCGTAGCCGCGGTGCGTGACCGCGCCGATGCGCATGCACATCTCCTGGCACACGTACGACATCGCGAACAGGACCGGGATGAACGGGACGAAGAAGCCGAGCCCATACTGAGCGCCGTCGGACGCGTAGGCGATCATGCTGGGCCCGTCGTTCTCCCCCAGCATCGCCAGGATCCCTGGGCCGACCAACAGCCACAGCAGATACCAGCGCCGTCGGCGCGCGCGCGCCTGGTGTACCCGCGAGCGATCGGCCGAGCGCGCGGCGTCCTCTTCGGTCAGCGGCGGCGCGCCGAGCAATCCCCGCGAGACCGTCGCCTCGTTAGTGGCCATCGCGTTGCTCCTCACCGGCGCTTAGCGCAGCGCCGCTCGGGGCGTGCACTTCCACGCGCATCGCCGTGGCGAGCTGCCCGCCGATGGCATGCCCCGAATTGCCGAAGTCGACGAGCAGCGGCCCGCCGAAGGGCTGGCGCTCGCGTACGACGAAGCTGTCTCCGGGCGATATGCCGCGGCCGGCGAGATAGCGCAGCATCTCGGAGTCCGAGTCGGAGATCCGCACAAAGACGCCTCGCTGGCCGGGCGCGAGGCTGTCGAGGCTCTCCGTGGCCGGCTCCTCGAGCTGCAAGTCGGCGCTCGGGATCGGATCGCCGTGGGGATCGACCTTGGGGTGGCCGAGCTTGGCGGCGATCAGCTCCTCCAGGTCGTCGGAGAGCACGTGCTCGAGGATCTCGGCCTCGGCGTGCACCCTGTCCCACGGCATGCCGAGCGTCTCGCTGAGGAAGCTCTCGATCAGGCGGTGGTGGCGGATCACCTCGAGCGCCAGCAGCCGCCCATCGGGCGTCAGCCGCACGCCGCGGTAGGGGACGTGCGTGGCCAGGCCGAGCTCGTTGAGCTTGACCAGCATCGCCGACACCGAGCCGGGCGTGATGCCCAGCCGCTCGGCCAGCGCATTGGTCGATACGGGCTCCTCGCCATCGGACTCCAGGGCGAAGATCGCCTTGGAGTAGTCCTCGACTGCGGCCGAGTGGAGCACCTCGTTGCCAGCCATCTCCAAAAGAGAGTATGGCATACCCAAATATTAGTCAAGGACTCCTAAAATTCAAAGCTATGCCTTGCCTTAAACATGCGAGGCAGGCGCGTGGCCTCTAGGCCCAGAGTTTTTCCCGCTCGCTCGCGACGCTAACGCGAGCTCGAGGAGAGCTGCGCGGCGCCGGCGGTGGCCGCCGCCGCGTTCAGCAGGCCGGCACCGTAGAGCGTGCGGTCGCCGCTTGCGCCGAGCGGCGTCGCGGTGCCCGTCAGCCGCGCCCGCACAGCCGTCGGGCTGGGATGCTTGCCGAGCACGCCGCTGGCGATGACGAGCGCGGCCGTGGCCGCGACCTCGGGAGCGGCCATCGAGGTGCCTTCGTAGCCGGAGGGCAAACCGAAGCGCCGCGGCGAGGAGCCGATGAACGTCACCTGGTAGATGGAGCGCCCGGGCAAGAGCAGCGGATGACAGTTGGGGTCGCCCGCCAGATCCGCATCGGCGCCGCCGCCCGGCGCGACGAGCGTCAGGCCGCGACCGTCGTTGGAGTAGCTGGCCAGGCAGCCGTGTTCTGTGGTGGCGCCGACGGAGATGACGTCGCGGGCGCGCGCCGGGTAGGCGACCGAGCGGCGGCCCTCGTTGCCGGCCGCCGCGACGACCACGACGCCCCGTCGGCGCGCGTAGGCCAGCGCGCGGATCAGCTCGGGGATATCCGCGGCATGGATGGCACTCTGAAATTCGAGGCTCAGGTTGATGACCTCGGCGCCGTGGTTGACGGCGTAGCGAACCCCTTGGGCGATGATCGAGGCGTCCCCTTCGCCTTCGCTGTCCAGCGCGCGGATGGGCATCAGGCGCACGCCGTAGGCCAGCCCAGGCAGGCCGTAGCCGTTGTTCGCGGCCTCCGCTATCTCGCCCGCGACGAACGTGCCGTGGCCGTTGTGGTCCACCGGGTAGTGGCCCGGGTCGATGAAGTCCCGGCCTTTGACGAACTGGCTGCGATAGAAGCCCGGCGAGCGACGAAAGCGCCCCACGTTGCGGTAGGCGA